>NZ_JAJBJC010000140.1 GCF_021811825.1 Candidatus Anadelfobacter sociabilis
AAAATGGAAACGTAAAATGATGAATGAAAACAGTTTGCAATTTCAGATATTGGAAATGAATTTAAAGGAATTAGGATCAACAATATAAAAGTGGTTGCTGTGTGTAATAGTGTGTTACATTTTTAGAAAAGACAAGAAAGACATCTTTTAACTATATAGATTGTATAATGATCTTACCTATTTTTGATTCAACATGCATATATCTTTCAAAGTAAGTCATCTTAAATTCTTCTGGAACATCTCGATGTAGCTCTTGTATAGGAACAAGAACATATAAAGGCAAAATGGCAGGATGAGATATAAGAGTAACTCCTTCTCTTTCACAATTATCTATTCCTGTTAATTTTAAACATTTCAATAAGCAAGCAGTTTTATTATGAAAATTTTCATTAATCTTCAGCTTTCTGTAACCTTCTATCATATAAATCACATCTTCCATGATTATAGAGTTTTCTAAATGCAGTTATATTTAATAAATAATGAAAATTTGAAGAAATGAATGAAGAATTCTTACTATTAATAATTCTCTCTATTGCATAGTAAGTATCGAATTTATAATAAACAGTTTCAAGTCTATATGAAATCTGTCTTTCTTGTCATTTGTAAAAATGTAAAACACTATTAAACACAGCAAACAATTTTAAATTGTTGATCCTAAATGCTTTAAATTCAATTCCAATATCTGAAATTGCAAATTGTTTTGATTCATTATTTGAAGTTTCAATTTGTACTTTTGTGTCTATATCTGCTAGTATATTTTTATATTCTTCTGATGTTGAATCAATCTCTCATCATTTTTCTTTCTCATCTTCTATATATTCCAGCCATTCCTTTGGTTCTAATTTAATTTTACTCTTATTGGTTTTAACTAAATTAAATTTAAATTTTCAATTTTAAATCCATCAAAATATTCAGATTTAATTAACAATTTTTGCAATAATGATGCTACAAATAATCTTGAAATTTTTATCCTTAAAATTTATTCCAATTTATGGCTTGGTAGATTTAGTTTTCTTTCTTGAATTAAAGATCTTGTGATCAATATAAATTAATACTTACATTCTTGTTTTAACTATACATAATATATGAAATTATTTATAAAAGATACCTGAGCAGCTCCAAGAAGACTAATTGCTTTATAGTTTTTAATTCAATAATAATCATCTGATTCAAAATTATGAAGATACTTGCTTAATGTATCATCTACTTTTTCTTGTACTCTTTCATCAAATATATCCTTTCTGATTAAAAGAAATCCTATAGTTAAATTTTTTATTTAAAAATTATACCATTAGTGAGATTAATTAATTTTTGTGTTAAATCTTTATTTTCATTTATCAACTTATATTCTCAATCACAATGCATTATATTGTATCTATCCTTTTTGATTTGCTTGTAATCTGAAATTGATTAACTAATAAGTACCAAGTTCTCTTTCAAAAACTTCATTTAATGCCTCTTTAAATGATCTATTTCTTTTGCAATATTTTCTCTCAACAATACCATCATTTACTTGTGAAATTATCTTCTTTTCAAATATATGCTTGACTAATTGCTCAACAGTGTTTAAATGGTCTCTCTTTGTCTCTATTAAATTTATATATTCTTCATAACTATCATTATTTTACCATTTTCTGTTTTTAAATCTGGCACTATTTCTCACATAGTTAAACATATTAAAAAGGAATGAGAGTTGCAATAAAGTAATATTAATTAATGAATTAGTGATTAAAAAAGTTATGAATTAAAATATTACCAAAAGAATTTTTATCTGATGCCTTTTTATACATATTTCTCAAACTCTCATCAATTGCTAATGCAAGTATTTGATTAAAGTTTTGATATCATCCATTTGTATTTGTAATTTCAGACATATCTAGAGATTATACATTCACAATCAATTTGCATGCTTCATAATGAATAGCGTAATTAAAAAATAATATCACAAAGAGATTTCAACTTCTTATTACCCTTTTCAATTTTATCTTCTTCCTATAGATATATTTAGACAAAGGGTAAATTAATAGGTAAATTAAATAAATATATCCAAGTTTTTCGCAAAAAATTAAGATCTTGTTTTTGTATTTCATGAATTAATTTGAATATATCTTACCTCATTTTTAAGTTCCTCAATCTCATCATGCTTATTTCTTGTGGAATTTCTTTAAGATCAATCTAACTTCTTTTTCAAATTTAACTAATCAGTTATCTACAAATAGTTATGATTAAATACGTGCCTGATGGGATAGCAAGAAATCCATTTAAACTGCATAGCTTAATTGGTTGGGCTGTCATCTCTCCTACAAATTAATTAGGATATCATAATTTTAACTCGTACCATATAAGTCTTTTAATATTCGATAGAAAGTGTTTTCTTCTTTACTGTTTGAATATATTAATCCTAAATTATCTGCTAACATCTGACTTAGATTTCCATTGATTCTACAACTAAAATCATTATCTTACATATCATCATTGATCTGTTTTCTTTTACGATTTTTAATATCACCTCATAGTTCAGCCGCTTGAACAATGTATTCTGAATAAGTATTAGTTACCTGGCTAGAAGAGGAGTCTGAGTTTCATTTATCTTGATACTTAACATCTCTTTTCCTTGCTTTTGATGACGAGTCTATTTGCTTTAGAGGAAATTTTTACCCTTAGTATCCATCTTAATTGGGCTCATCTTCTTTGTTGTTACTGTCAGACTCTATTTGATCATACTTACGTTTTGTTCCTAGTTTTACAGATGTTAAATTAAGCCCAGAAAACTTTGAGTCTAGCTGAGAAATTTCTTTACGA
>NZ_JAJBJC010000387.1 GCF_021811825.1 Candidatus Anadelfobacter sociabilis
GCTTATTGTAATAAGCCCCATTTATGTGTTTTAATTCTGCACTACTATTATAGTATTGTTCTTGATAATTTATATCGATGACATATCCAATACCGTGACTTTCGACACTTTTTGTTGCATTAGAGTCAAGTACCACCTTTTTTTTGTTTCTGTATGAGAGATTTTCATCATTCCTGATATAGGCTCTGGTTGATATAAGTGCTTAAACATAACAAAATCCCAATTAAATTCCTTATTGAATTAACTTTCACTACAAAACGACTATAGCTCCTTTAAGGAGAGCTATAATTGAATATACAACTGCTAGATGTTTTTATTCTATCATAAAAATTGTATTTTCACAGTGAAAATATATTAATATAGTATGCATTATGTATGAATGATTTAATTGTAATAAAATTTCCATATCTTGGAATATAAATAATCATATGTAAATTTCAATTGGAGTTGTTGTATACAACAAAAAG
>NZ_JAJBJC010000060.1 GCF_021811825.1 Candidatus Anadelfobacter sociabilis
CTATAAGATAGAATATGTTTACATACTGATTATATTACCATCGCTTTTGGTTGTCAAAGTTTATCTAGGAGCATTAATTTTATTCTCCTCACTAATTTTACATGCAATAAAATTACCTATTATCTTTATGTTTTTGCTTCTTCTTTGATTTTGGTACATCATGCTTATCTTTTTCCTCCTCTTCTTTATTATCTTTCTTATTTTTATTTGATTTAGTTAGATCTAAAGATATTAAGTTTATTCTTTTAATTACCATTTTTTGCTTCACATCATGATTTGCAAATATTTTTATTTTCTCCTTTTCTTTGATGAGATCTGTCTTTGATTTTAAAATTGCATTTATTTTCATTTTCTGACTTCTTCTTCATTGTTTTCATCTTCAGAGTCATTGTTCTTCTTACTTTTCTTTTTGTTTTTATTTGGCTTTTCATTTTCTTCTTTATTTTTATTCTCATTATCTTTGATATTTTTATCATAGTAATTTGATATAAATTCATATAAAGTATTGGTTGTATCGTCATCGAAGTTTCAGAGTATTATCTTTCTGTATTTCATTTTCTCTTCATTTATATCTATGAACTTTATCAATGCTTTGGAGAAAATTAATGCAAACTTATTTAAAGGAAACTTAAAAATTCCAGTTGAAATAGCAGGAATTGAAATAGCCATATAATCCTTCTCTAGCATCAATTCTAAAATAGAATTTATTGTATTATTTCATCTGGATCTCTTCAATCTGATGATCAAGAGCACCTTCATTATATCTTGGCCCTACTGCATGAATTACACCCTTTAACTTCAAATTTCCTGAGCTAGTAACTGTTGCTCTTCCTGTTGGCAGCTTCCCATTTTTATTAATGTAATCAGCAGATTCTTTTATAATATCCTCTCCTCCTGCATTTCATATAGCAAGAGCTGCACCTCCTACATGTTCAAGCAATTCATTAGCTGGATTCACAATAGCGTCAACCATCTCTTTTCATAGGTCATTATTTTCTAATTACTATTTCTCATTTTCTAAATAAAGAAAATAAATAGGTGAATTTTGTTCATCTAACTTTATGCTTCCTGTAATGTTATAACTACAAATTTATTGATAATTTTAAAAAATTTTTAATTAATTCAATTTAAGTATTACTGAATTAAAACTAACAATCAAGAATCAATATTTTCTACTATCAATTTAACAAAGAAGATGAGTATTTAGTAAATTAAAACTAACCAAAACTTATCTAAACTGAATTAAATTAACATAAAAAAGAGACAAATACTTACTTATAACATTTTGAAAATAAATCTGTTACTTCAATTAGAGGATTAGCAATTATAATTTTTTGCTCATTGATATAGGTTTCTTTCTCTAAAGACTTAACAAATTGACATACCTTTAATGGTATTTAGAGTTTTTGAGATATACTTAAAAATAATTTTTTCTCTAATTAATGATCTTTCTACTTTCTTCAGTTCTTCTATAAAATATTTAAGTCATTTAAAAATAATTACTATTTGAATTATTTAAGGTGGGCACTGTTTTTTTATTATAATTCTCAATCTCTAAATTTATTTGCTTAATATTTTGAGTTAAATCATTAATATCCTTTTCAATGGAAACTTTAATGTTCTGGTTTGAATAAATTTCATTATCTTCTTTTCTAAGTTCTCAAGAATCAGGATTTATTTTTTGTCTCAATTCGTTTAAATCTTTTAAGGAATCTTCTAATATTTTTCTGTAATCAATTGAATCTATTAATGTAAACATCGATTAAAGCATTAGTTTTTGTTAAATATAATTAAAAAATAAATTTTACTAATTTAATCATTTAGTTGTAAGTACTCAATTTTTTAATACTTCTCTTTCACAGTAATATTATCTGTTAAATTATTAAAGAAATCAGTTTTTAACTTTAGTATCAAAGATTTTTTATTTATGAAAAGATTGTTAAATATTTTATTTATTCGCAATTATTAAATTTATGAATTAAAAATAGAATAAAGGCCTGAGCAGTTGGACTGACTTCAATATGTAGACTCTATTAAGATCTAGATATCTTATGAAAATTTATAATAGGCGCACAAATCATGGAGAAAACTTTTTTCTTCCCAAAGACATATTCAATGGGCTTGCCTAAGTAAAATGAATTAGAATGTATTAATAAAGATACGATATCACATTTCTTCAGATCTCTCTATTTTATATCTAAAACGATAAATGATCACATATTTTTGAAAGTATATAAACAGTTGTTTAGCCTAATTGTTGAGACTCCATCAATGATAAAGAATCTTGGCTTTTGAGTGAGGGAAACGTAAAATAGAATCGATGTGTAATCTGGGATTAGAGGTTAGACAATATATTCACACTCTTGAGTCGGATACAAAAATCATCAACCTTCAAAATTCTCCTAGATGATATCTATGCCCATAACTGGATAAGAACTCGACTGCGTGTGGTGATTTAAAAAAATATAGTTCTATGCATTTAGTTTTAAAGTGTGTATGGAAACGTATTAAAAGCAGAAGGCAGGAATTTAAATTGAAATAAGTAAGACTATTTCCTTTTGCTTGCTTCTTTACTCACATCAATGAGTTTCTAATTTTAAATCCTAGAGAAAATGGATGATATCTATAAAATCCATACACATGAAATCTCATTTTACTAGCTGAAAAGAATGTAACAGACGTTTTTGTGATTGATTTGATTAGTCTAACAAAATAAAGGTTTGTGAAATTGTACTAATTCAATACTTGGAGCCTGCCTATACTTTTTTTCAAGAAAATAAAAGAAATTCCTAATTTCATAATTTCATAAAATTATTGAAGTTATATTTATTCTTCCTACCCACTCAAACCATTGCTAGCATTTTAAGTGATTATAAAGGAGCTCTTCACTTAGTACTATAATTGGTAATTATCTGGTTATCTTACTTAAGTATACTAATGTTCCTTCAATCTAACTACACAAATCTATTTTCTATTATGACTCAAGTTAACTCTATTTAATTATTAAACTAATTTAATTTAAATTGAGCCTTATAAAAATATTATTCGTTGTCTTGTTTATTAAATAAAATCGTTTTTGTTAAAAGTAAATATAGATAAATAATGAAAATTCTATAAAAGTAAAGTGAAAACTAGATTTATTAATTAAAAAATTAGAGGAAAATAAACTTTTATTATAATTGAATTCATTCAAAATCATAAACATATTTCTGAATTTAATTCTAAGTTAAAACACAAGTAATTATTAGAATAAATTATTTTTACTAACGATAATAGAATGATTTTAAAACTATATTTTCACTATAATTCTCAAAAGGAATTCTGCATTATTAAGCATATTTGCATTAATAATTTCATTTTGATAATTGTATAATTACTTTGAGTATTGCTTGCTTTGTTTGAATCATTTAATAGTTCATTTTGAATATCATTTCTAAATAAAATTATAAAAATCGCTGAATAAAATAAATATTACAGATATTTATTTAGATTCTCCACATTGGAAGCATTTTTCTTCAATAATTCATTACAATCATCTAATGATGTTTTATTATTGCCAGTTGAAATATTCTTAATTTTTTGTTTAGAATCAAAATTATTAAGTTTTTTATATTGCTTAGAAATTTCTTTTATTTTTATTTTAGCCTCGTCAGATACTTCTCCAATCATTTTCTTAATCAGGTTTACATTTAGTATTGAATCATATCTTATTTTATCTATTTCCTCATCAATTGCTTTCTGAACACCTGAGATTTGTAAATTTCTAGCTAATTCGGAAAGTACATTAAGTTCACTTATTATATTTGTTTTTAGTTTATGTATGTTTTCCTCTGTCATATTGATGTAATCTATTTATTAAAATATTTAATTGAGTTTCTTAAGTTAAAAATAAAGTCAAGGTTTGAGAAGATAATTAAAAGGCGCATTGTTAGACTTTAATATAAATTCAGATCCCACTGAAGACCTTCTACAAGTTTAGAACCAATGGTGGAAGCTCTCCTTTATTTCTTTGTAAGTTAAATATATATTTGAGAAGGTTAGGAATATGGATATATTTAAATCAGGATGAAGCATAATCTAATATTTTCAATTAATTCTATATATACAGGTTAAAAATGAAATATACGGCACTCTTAATATGATTTGGTTGTTGCCAAATCTATTAGATTAGGTCTCTACCATCAGAGAATTTAGAAAGCTGAGTAGGATTTTCGAGTTGAAGAGAAATGCCAATATATTTCAACTCAAAGGATTGACTTTCAACGAATGTTTATCCATTAAATATTTTCATGATAACTTTACAACTCTTAAGTGAGTTGGTTTCTAGTTTACTGTAACAAGACCCAAAATTTAAAGCCAGTGAAAAAGATTTGAGAGTTTGTCTAAATCACAATAAAATCACTGAGTATAACTAGATAGTAATCCTAGCAACATATGTGGCTTCAACTTGCTTCTTAGACTTACTGAGCTCTATCATATTCTAGTGTTAATAACTGAGTAATTTTACATCATCAAAGGCTAATCAAATTAAATTTTTTACATTAATTCATTAAAACATTTTTAATACCTTGAATAAAATATTTGCCATATGAATTTGTTGTTATGTCATAAATTCTCAGATCTTCTCTTATTAATTCCTATAGATATGCAAATAGTATGTTACTTTAATGGTACTCATCTGAGACTTGTTTACATTTACAGTCTTAATTTGGTTATTATTAGCATTTAATTCCATAATTGTATTATCTACGAACGATATCCATTTTTCTAAATTTTCCTTTTCTTCATTGTATGGAGAATCTAAAGATTTTAATAAGGATTATAAAAATTAATTAACTTTAAAAGAATAGATTAGTTTAGATACGAATATTAATGAATTATATGATTTAAATATATAAATTTTATTTCTTTGTTGATTTTATCGTTAACTCATAAAGCAAAATAAATAATATATAAATGGAGATTTGTTATGCTTAATATCCCTCCATTTACTTTCTTCAAAGAAGTATAGTATTCTGCCAAGTGTACTTCCTTCAAGATTCAAGCGAAGCGTCAGAATCAAATATGAATGATACAATAACCTCAAGCAGTCTGACGAAAGGTTATTGGATTATCTGGTTTTCTATTAGTGAGAAACATACGATGATAGTATTCATAGCAGGATTATCTGTCTTTTAATTAGTAAATCATATGAGAAAAAAACTTGCTATGAATACTGATGAAAGTGGACAGAGTAATTATTATCAATATTTTAGAAAATTGTAAATAAGAAAAAGCATTCTTCTTCTAACTATAGCAAGTAAATTGCTAACTTGCACATTAAAATAATCAGCAATATATAAAAAATTTGAAGATTCATATTATATATAATATTGCAACTTACTATCATGTCTTGTTCTAACTTCTTTTACGTAATTTTCAAGACAATAGATAATTTTATCATTAATTGCTGAATTATCATTAGTAATAATAACTTCATCTGATATATCATCAATCTGTTTTAGCATTTCCTTCTTCAATATCTTCATAGATTCCTAAAATTATAACCTCTTTCAATTACCTCTATTCCTTCAAGTATGCCTTTATTAATATTCAAGCTTTCCCAAAGACTAACCATCTCCTTAAGTTTATCTCAATTGTCAAAATCCACTATATTAAACCATCAATATCCCTTCCCTTTCTTCATTTACTTATATGATCAAGCTTCTCTGTGCTAACATTTTCCTGAATTAATCCTATTTGCAATATTGATTTAACTGAAGTAAATACAAAAAATAAGAAAGGAATATGAATGATATTGAAAAGAAGGATTTTGTTATGGTGAAGTCAAGTTACTCTATAGGTGACGAATTGATAATGAATTAAGTAAATAAAAAAATTGATTGTTAGCAAGTAAGTATAATAGATAATCTCTTTAAGAGGTCTCATTATCACTATATATTTGTTTTTTATCATCTCATTTTTTATTATTAACAAAATCCTTCCGAAATGCTTTTAGCTTCAAAGAATAAAAAGCCAATTTCAGAATAATGTGAATTAAAAAGTATTAAAAAATTATAAAAGAAATAAATAAGGATAAAAATATAACTATGAAGTGATGCGAATATTTCTACATGAGATGGATAGGCAGCTGGATTATATTTTAATACATCTTTTAGAAACGTAATGTTTAAAAAATGTTACTAAGAACTTAGATTTAAAATAATTGTGAAAGATGTTAATAGTAGCTATGAAAATAGAATAAATATATCATATTTAATAGATTTAAACTATTAACAAAAAATTATTTAAAACCTTAGTAAAGCAATGAAATAATATGTGTATTTTAAGGTTTCATATAATAGCATTAATATTAATTTTAATACAATTTATAATAGATGTTTCACGATATTTTCAATGTTTGTTCACATCAAATTTGATACTAATTGTATTTTTTAAACCTTACATTCAGAATAAAGAGTCTTCAAATTATTTTTTATAGAATTTTCGTTATCAGAAATTGAAGAGATATTTCAGAAACACTTATTAATTGTGTAGTTCAGATTTGGGCTTCTACTTTTTTGGCTAAATGCTATAAAATTAAATGGTTGGTCGGATAATATGATTTATTGAATTAATCAGAATCAATACTTTTGGTATCTTAAGATGAAATGTTATAAATAAATTAAATAAAAAATATATATACATTTATATAGTAAATAATTAAAAATAAAAAAATATAAATAAACATATTGCTGTTTGAAAAAGCATGGTTTATTATTTAAGTATCTTTTTAAGCCTTACATATATCCTTTGTTTGAACTCAAGTGTATTTATCATTATCTTTCTCCATATTAATTTTACTAATGATTGTTTCAATTGAGTTATTTGATTCTAATAGTAATTTCTCATACTATATTAGAATTAGATCTATTGATATTTTTCTTACTTTTTTTAGTTTCTCCTGCATTTTTTCTTTATTTATATCGTTTTCTTCAGTAAGCATGATATCTACATCAATAAAATGATAATTATTATTTATGTAAATGAGATTTAATGCATTAAAGTCAAATATTGTTTATAGCAGCATTAACATGTTTTTGTAATGATAAATATACTAACATCCAATTGTAATTCCATAGTTTTTTATTAAATTAAATATGAGATTTTCAATAATTTTGCAAATTAATAGCATTTACAAATTTAACACTAATTTCAATTACAATTCCTATATTATCTAGCATTATCATATTAGTAAGTTTGAGTACTATTAACATTTTTCGATTATCACACAAGGAATATACTCAAAAATAACATACACAACATCCTCCTCAACTATTTACTTATACTGAATATCAAATCACTCCCATTCTCCAACATAATCATTTAAAAACTCCTTCTTGCCCTACATCTAACTAAGCAAGCTAAAGTTTTCCATCACAACCAATAAACCTTACTAGTTTTAAATTAACCATCTAAAGTTACTCTTTAGTAAATTTAAAATATCTAATAAAAAATGATCGCTGAGTATAAAAGTTATAAATACCGATATAGAGAGGATTGAGCTAAAAAATAATATAGAAACAGTAGGGATGTTTAGAAGGAGTTTATGCAAGTTTAGTGTTGATAGTTCTATGAGAAATATGAGGTAATTTTAGATACTTTGGATTTGATTTGTTATTATTTAATTGTTACAAAAATGGTATTCTATTTTTAGACGCATATATTTATGATGTTTTGGTTAAAAACGATGAAGATGGGTTGCTTCTAATAAAGGTATTTTCTTTGTAGGGTGGCTCAAAAAAATATATTTTTATTTATGCCAAGTATATTTCCTTTATAATGGATATGGATAGTATCTAATATGATGTATTATTTATTAAAAGGAAAGCTGTTTTGATTGTATAGTTCATTATTTTTTAATATTAATTCGTTAAAATGTAGATAATGAAAAGTTAATCCTTCATTTTAGTTAAAAATAAATTTTGCTAGTTAAATAAACTCACCTTTATGCTTTAAACACTCATCCTCTAGCTTATTGATAGAATTAATTGCATTTTCTCTTTTTTCTTTTATATCAGTTGATCTGGAATTTAATATTGAGTTACTAGATATAATTTCATCTTTTTTGAGTTTTACTAAACAGTGAAGAGTAAATTATGAATATTATTGAAATAAATTAAAATAATATTATTAAAGTTCTTTATTGGCATACAATTCTCAATAGAGTTTTTCATAATATTTCTTGTAATTTTTGAGTGGTAATTCTTGTATATTCTTTCAGCATACTAGCATCTTTGGTGATGAATTGGAAGTTTTTGTATTAAGAAAGTTCTATTTTCTTTTTCTCCCCACTTCTACATAACTTCTACA
>NZ_JAJBJC010000388.1 GCF_021811825.1 Candidatus Anadelfobacter sociabilis
AGACTCGGAAAAGCTATTTTTCCGATAGTGTCAAATCAACCTTTGAATCTTTCAAAACTCGTCAGATCTATTACATCTATATCCAGAAGCTTAATATTGTGTAACACATGGCACTCCCTCATAACTCCAAACTTCATCGATGTGTAGAGCTAACATGCTGACGCTGCGGCCTATTCCATCTGCTATGCAAGTAACGATTTCATCTTCCATAGGTATATCTAGATATAATGAGATTTGTTTATTTTGCTGAATATTCTATACACCCGCTTTCGCTCTATATCTCAACTACTCCATGATTGTGGTTAAATAAGGTTATGAGCTTTGAAAGAGAAGTGAGAGTTATGAGGGAGTGCCATGTGTTACACAATATTAAGCTTCTGGATATAGATGTAATAGATCTGACGAGTTTTGAAAGATTCAAAGGTTGATTTGACACTATCGGAAAAATAGCTTTTCCGAGTCT
>NZ_JAJBJC010000061.1 GCF_021811825.1 Candidatus Anadelfobacter sociabilis
ATCTGCTTTATCTCTTTTGTCTCTATTTCTATTATCTTTTTATCTTCTTTCGACTCACATACTATTTGTATTGTATATTTCTCGTAGTTCATGATGATATTGTTTTTCGTTATTGCTATGTCAGCATAGCACTTTTATTTCATATCGCAACCTCTATATTACAGGTCCGTTGGAGTATACCCACTTACCAAAAAAACGCTCAATAATATTGCGCTTTTTATATAGCTTAACATCATAAAAATCTTCTGGACCTAATTCAGATTCTTCTGGCAAGTAAACGCCTTTAAACGGGACGCGTATTAAGCTAGCTGTGCTGAGAGACCCACCTAACAAAAGTTACTGAGCTAAAGGCCTACAGGCGTGCTGAGTGCGGAAAATCGCATTAGTGTATTATACGCACTAATTATACGTATTATCAACAAAGAACAACTGTGATTTTTTAATCAAAAAATGATTTTCGAGAGATAAAATGAAAAATTTAGCTGAAAAATACAAAACAAAAGAACATCTCAAACACCCCATAAACACTATATCATAGAAAAATTATAGTGCGTATAATACGCTAATGCGATTTTCCGCACTCAGCACGCCTGTAGACCTTTAGTTCCCTTAAACTTTCTCCCCCTGCACAAAGTCCAACATGTGTTTGAACTTTTACACCTATACCATAGTAGTGCTTACTATTTCATTTTCCATATTAATCTCAACATTTCCAATTAAATCACCGCTATTATTTGCATAACATGCATAATCTTTTGTTAAGCTATTTACCATAGATTTGACACATGTAATATTTTGTTCACGGTACTGTAAAAATATAAAATGATCCTTCATAGCATTCTCTACTTCAAAGTAATTTAACCCAAGAGCAAAAAGCATATATTCTTTATCTATCACACCTTGATACACATGAAATAAATTTTTCATATCACTCTTCTCTAAGCTCTCTCTAATGCTATGCAATTTTATTCCTTTACATATGTTAGAATATTCATCAGTGTATGAAGAGCACATATCAACTTGTCTTTGAACAAGATAGTGGTTTCCATAATCCTCATCTTCGGGTTTAGAAACTAACGAACCATAGGTCACCCAATATCCTGCTTTTTTTGTATAATAATACGCCTTTGAGATGTTGGAATACAGCTCAAGATAAGCAAGATGAGACTTGAGAGGGTTATTTTCATCAGTTAAATCTTTGTATAAAGAGTAAGCGCTAGTTGATAAGCCATATGATGCATATCCAAGCATACCAACGGTGTATGCAGCCCCCGCAACAGGATTTATCAAAGAGAGTGCAACAGGAACGGCGGCGTATGCTGCCGTTGTTCCGACAGTTGTGAGAGCATTCCAATACTCGCCGTTGTATACGTCAATCGTAGCAGATACCCCAGTTACCACATAAGTAAAGCTATTGAATCCTTTTACACTTGCAATAAAATTAGAGGTATCCAAAGCACATTTTTGTATATTTTCAGTTGTTGGTTGATTAAATGCCTTTATTACACTTACTCCAACATTCAATCCTTTAGTTACTGATGTGATCGTAGATGCAATATTACCAATCTTAGCGGCAGTTTGCTTATGATGTTCTGTGATTCCTAGCTTCTGCTCTACTTTCTGAAAAACCTGTTTTATTTCTTGGGAAATTTTTGCAGAAGCAACTTTTATAGCACCTAATGTAGTAGAGTGTTTTTCCATGCTATCAATTACTCCATTGATTAACTTAGAATCTTCTGTAATTTGTTCAATGTGCTCATTTTCTCTATTTTTATCAGGATGCAGTGCGAATTTTATAGCTTTCTTATCTACTTTATTCCAGTTGATTGGTTTTTTGGAAAGTGCGGCTTTGAGCTTGGGATTTGATGTATCAGGTCTCAAATAAACTTTATCAATATAAATTCTTTCCATGACCTTATCAACTTGTCTTAATTCGTCGTTGTATGCGTACCCCAACATAACTGTTTGAAACCAACTAAGAGCTGAATCTGAGTTTTGCGCAGAAAAATCAAATTCACTTTGCGCAACTGGTACCAATACCCATGAACTAGTATCAATAAACCCCTTATTATGAATGGAAATTAGGCATATATCTGCGCAGGTTGCAGAGGCGTGATCTTGCATACCAGTGTGGTTAATTTCTACATTAGAATTCGGAACTTTTAATCCAATAGTCTCTTTAAGGCTTTTAATTCCGCTTTCATACTCTTTTGCCATAAAAGGCATGTGGTCGTTTATTTTGACGTTTAGTGAACTCACACCATTGATATTAGCTCTATCTATTTCAATTTCAACAGCATGATTACCCTCGTCAGCGTTTACAGAGGTCACTGATAAAAATTTACTTCCGCTATTAGAGGAACGCCAATTCCATATAATTTCTGCAACATCTTGATTGGTAATGACGCTATCATGAACATAAACATCTGCTTTCATTGCATTCTCTGATATCATCTTATTGATGTTGTGCTGGATATCATCAAAGGACATACCGTTTTTGTAATCTGCGATTCCTGCTAAAATCTCACCGTTCCTAGGCTCATCCACTTTTTCATCTACTTTCACATCAGAATTTGCAGCTTTGTCATTATTATTTTTAGCACCATTCTCTGCCAGATGAGAAAACTGGTTATATAGAGTATTGCGGTTGTTGGATAGGAAAAAAAACATCCCAACATTAATATCAGCAGAAGTTTTTTGGAGTTCTGTAGTAGTTTTTCCACCTTCACTTTCTTTCTGAATAATTTCTAAGTCTTGCTTGAAAAGTTTAGAAATTTTTTTATACACTTCACCAGCGTCGTCTTCAATGCCCGCACCGGGGTCATCCTTAATTAAATTCAAATTGCTTTTTATTGATTCGTACAGTTCTTTTTGCATAGCAGCAATGTTTATATTACTGCTTGCCGAAGCGCCAACTGCATCATTCACCTGATTTTGGATTTTTCGCTTTTGCATTATATTACTTGAAAACTCTATATCTACTTTATATTGACCATTTAGCAGTAAATGATCACCTATACCAAAAGAGATACCTACCCTTATCTCATTCTTGCTGTTGTTTTTGGAAAAAACATTGAATTTACCATTCTTAAATTCCTCTCCTGAAACATTTATGGCGTTGCCTAAGTTCAGCGTTGCAATTTTAGTCTTTATAGCATTGTATGCGCTGTCTTCATCGCCGATCAAAGATAACTTTATTCCGTCACTCACTCTCTGAGAGATAGCTTGCTTAATTGCCAATTCTTTCTTAATTTTATTATTTATTTCATCATATTTGTTTCTCAATTGAATAATCTCGTCCTGTTTAGTGAAAGCAATCTCTCCAAATGCAGTCTCATTGTCATCAATCTTTTTACCTCCTTTATACCATCTAACAAGAGTCTTAGCATTCTTCAGCGCGTGTATTCCACAAGAATTATTATCACTCTGTTCATTATATATATGAGACTCAAAACTTATACTTAGATTGTATTTGGATTTGATAGCATCCTGTAAATCCTCGTAGTCATCTATTTGTTTTCCAAAAGAGTCTTTGAAAAACACTGAGATTTTACCATCATCATTTACGATCATGAATGCCACCCAGTGCCCAGTAACACCATTCCCCGGGTTATAAATACCTATCACAGGTTGCTTGTCAATTAATTTATCTGGTGGTGGTAATAAGGCTGATATCCCAATTTTCTCGTTATTTCCAACAGCACCCAGATAATTCACATCGTACTTTTTTAAAAGACTCGCCCCTATGTTATGAATTTCTGTATCAAGTAATTGATAATTTCGGTCAGTAATTTTGCCTTTCTCACCACCTGATGATTCCTTTTTTCTTGTGTTGAGGACATATGAGTAAGCTAAGTATACCGTATCATTATCATGCGAATGTTTGTTCGCAGAAAAAAGGATAAGGTCTAATTTTTCAGAAAAATCCTGTATTTCTTCATCACTTAGCCCACAAGCTAAATGTTCGATCAACTTATCAGTTTGCAAATCTTCCGTCTTTTTTTCAGATGTACCCAGATCAAGCTTAGCAAAATTGCTAGTAACAGATGCATAGTCTTTTCCCTTACTAGGTTTTATACTCATTGCAGAGCGGCTATCCTTGTCAGCATTTAGTCCACACGTCATCATGTATGCGTCTTTTCTAGCATCAATCGATACGAAACAACCTTTACTATCGGGTTGACTATTGGTAGGCTCTCTATAAGTCATCCAATAGCCCTCCCTACGGTTATTAGTCTGATACAATACGCGCCCTTCTTTAGTGCCCATTATATCTTTAACTAATCTTTCAGAGTCCACAGCACCCCAACTTGCAAATTTTTCAAATAATTTTTTTTCATGGAGAAGTATTTTTTTACCCTCCTCGTTCCATTTTTTAAAATTGTCTGAAACGTAATTATGTGAACCTGAATACTCAAAAAGATATAGTCCATTAATGCCCTCTCCACGAACTATTACCTTATCGTTATATGTTTTATACACCGAATAGCAGCCAGAACATGCTTTTTTGCTATTTCCAATATACAGCGAAAATATTCCAAAATGCTCTTTATCAATTCCGTGTTCTCTAGCATAACGCATCACAGCAACCTCAGAATGTTCTTCTTTTCCCGATATTGTATGATACCCTTTTACTACTCTTTTAGGACCTTTTCCTACTAACACCTCAACCCCATCATCCACAATCATTTTATACGCAAAATTGAGCCCATTGCTGCTTGACGCCATCCAATCTGCATGATTATCAAGATTATTAGATAAGTCACCTTTTAGCTTCTTGGGATTATCTAGCAGAGAATCATCTTTAGACTGGAATCTTCCCATTTCTTTCAGTTCATATTTTTGTGACTTTTTGTTTGCTGAAGATCCTGAGTCTTTAGACTTCTTTAACTTCTCCGATCTTTTTTTATCTTTTTCTCGACTATCTAACCAGTAACCAGATTGATCAAGAGTGGGGGTAGGTATCTTAGAATTATCTTCTATTTTTGGAGCCTTACATTTTTGCAAACTTTCACCTTCACCTAAAAAAGATCTTGACACTCCCGCCCACTCTAATTTCATTGATATCTTTTCATTTTTTTCCTTATCAGCATTTTTTAAATCACGCTTTTTCGATTGATCACTTACGTTACACTTATTTTTCTTTTTAGTATATATCGGATCGGTATCTCCACAGAAGATCGCACTTTTTGTTCCATATTTGCTATTAGCAGAACCGCCAATCATCTCTAGTGATGGTTCAATTTGACGATTATTGGAAAACATTAAATCTTTTATGCTTATCTCACAGGATATAGTAGTTTTCTCCTTGTGATTGCGCTCATCACCTACAGGGAGTGATTCTGTACTTTTATCAGCTTTAGTATAAATTACACTTTTAAGACTTTGTACAATCTCAGTTCCCGTACCTACTTTCTTTTGCTGTAACACTACTCCATTCCAAATATTATCATCATTTAACCAATCCGTGGCTCTCGTGATTCTTGGTAACAGGGAAGCGATACCAATGAATTTCAATGTATCTTTTATGTCGGCGATTTTTGTCTTAACATTTCCATTCACACCTATTAATATTTTGTCCAGAAACTCAGCAACCGCAACGCTTTTACCAAAAGGCTCTTCCTGAACATTACCTTTAGCATTAGTAATTTGTGATTTTCTAGCTATGCTTTGGGTATCAAAATTTCTTTTATTTTCGATAAAAAAGTCGCTTATAATGGAGACATTTGTCATAACTTCGTTAAAGACTCCGTCTTTAACTGTATCTAAGTGCTCGAAAGAGTACAATTCTTTATTCAGCGCCACAAGAGAATCTTTAAAATCTCTCCTCTCGCCATCCACTTTAATTTCTTGTATATACTCACTTAGAGCTTTATGTAGCTGGTTTAGATCTAGTAAATATGAATTGACTTGATCTATTTTTTCTTTGAGCTCAACAATTTTTTTAACGATCTCCGATTTTTTATCTTGTTTATTCCGTAACTCCTTGAAAATCGTTGCAAAACGAGGATGCTTACTCTTCTTAAGATGATCACCAACAGCCTCACATAGCCCAGCTTTTGTGGGATTACATAGTAAGATAGCAAGAACTTCTATGCCCACCAAAAGATCTGCCGATTTTTCGCAAATATTTCCAAATTCTTCTAATTGTTTGTTTAACCCTATTTTTGTGTTATTCAGCAATGACTTTTGAAGATCAGTTTTATTATTATCAGTATTGTTTTCATTAGTTGCAGGGTTTCCAACCTTCTTTAACCCCATGTCAGCTTTAGGTTTTTCAACATCCTTTAACCCCATATCGAAAAACAGCTCATCCAATTTTTCATCGTCCAGCTCATTTTTTGTAAACTCTTTTATCTGAATGTTACTTATACTCTTACTAGCTTCCTTGACGTGCCCTGTTAAACTGTCTAAATTAGAAAAGATAGTGGAGATTTCTTCATCACTAAAAGAAAAATACTGCAGAATTTTATCTCCTAATTTGCTCTTTAAACCTTCTTTATCTTGAACAGAAATACGACTAAATTTTTCAGATAATCGCCGAAGCGCACCACCTAAATCACTGAAATTAGCAAATGTCTCTATAAGTGTTGCCACATTATCTTTTCTTCTGTTGAGACGCTCCAGATCCAAATACTTATCTTCGGGCGCGGCAGGTTGTTTTGTATTATCTTCCATAATTGATTCTCCTTCTATAAAGTTGTAATTATTCTTTGCGTCAGATTGTTCAGTTGTCTGCTCAGAGCTGGAACTCTGCATCGAGCTTTCGTCATCACTTCGTATATCGTTCAATAATTCCTTAGTAAGGTATTGGTATGAAACAAATCCCTTCCAGTACCAATTGTAAAAAGGCTCATGGTACTGCGGACTTTCTCTTAATCTTAGATAAACATTCCAGGGATAATCTTCATCAAGTAACAAAGACTCTATTTCTATTATATCTTGATATGCAAGTACTTGTGTATCATTCCTTGGTTCTTGGACAAAAGAAGAGCTTACATTATCCACAGAAAAGGTATTTATTTCTTTCTTCAATTTGGCTTGGCTTACCAGCTCATTAAATGACAAAACTCTATCCTCCTCATCTATAATCTTCACAAATTGCCAATACGTGATTACTTTGATTGTTGATTTTAGCAACTTGCTATCTATTGACTGAAAGCTTTCTTTACTTTCTAAATCTCTATAAATTCCTTGCCATTCTTCATCTATGAAAGAAGATATGTGACTAAATTCCTCCAATCTATCAGCTTGTTCGCGGAGCTTTATATTAAAATGCGAAGTAGCTAAGCTTTCTAATTTAAGTTTAGGATCATAAAAAACACCCACATCAGAGAGTTTGTTATTTGGATAGACGCTATTTTTCTTCTCATTATTATGAGATAAGAACTTATAAAATTTATGTCCAAGATACCCAGCAGTAGCGCCAGCTATAAAACCTAGAGCAAACTTTGAAGCGATATCTAGATAAGAGGACTCAAAATACCCAGTATCCGAATTGTCAGGAATACCATTCGCCTTGGTACTATCTTTCAAAAATGGGTCAGACCCATTAGACAAATTTTTTGTGGCAGTAGCCTGCCGATATTCAAACTGTGGAGACGTATTACATCTCTCTTCAAACATCAAGTTTCCTTTAGGCTCACCAGCAGTCCGTTCAGCCATATTAGAATTATGTATGGAAGTGTGAGGGAGAGAGAAAAATTCATCATGAGGATAATGGTAAGATAGTTGCACCTCAGAGCTTGGAGGTGTTGCCCCCTGAGGGAATCTTGATTGAGCACTTGAACTCACTTCTGCACTGGTTGCAGACTCAACTTTATTATGAAAATTATCCTTAGGAGTTAGAGGAGAAAGATTGATATCACCAAACCTATTTACCAAAGAATTAATGCTGACTTTATAAAACCAACCCACAACTCCTTTTTTAATATCACGTGAATTAGAGGACTTTGCCATTTAGTTGAATTGATTGTTAATTGTTAATTTTTCTGCAACATTCATTACCGCAGCACCTCTAAAACATGAATAGAAGCTTAGTTTAAAAGCCAAACGATAATCTAAAGCAATTTTTAGAAGATCAGCTTGATTTAAATCTCAAAGTCCAACCGTTTCTATCTATTGCTTCATAAAAACACCACTATTATACTACTGATAAGCTATACCATCAATATCTTTTTATAAACCTTTTACAATAAGTATACTATAGCACTGTTAACAAAATGATTGATAATAAGGAGTGATTGTTTTAGAGTGCTACGGTAGATAAGTAAAGAGATGCTAATGATGTTAAATGAGAGAAAGTATCCAATAAAAGAAGAGAAATTTAAA
>NZ_JAJBJC010000389.1 GCF_021811825.1 Candidatus Anadelfobacter sociabilis
CTCACTTTTACCCACAAATTTGAGGAGTAAATAAACATAACATTTCGATACTTTCTTTAAGATTTTCATACCCTCTCCATAACGTCATGGTTCCTGGCAGTTTATCACTTTTCCTATTCATAAAACCGCCTAACTTTCCTAACCAAATAATAGCTTGTTTTATAGTAGGAGGATCTTTGGGTATAATAGTAGTTTTATATTCACGAATATAAAGAGCTTGCCACTCCTTTGAAGTTAAAATCTTACCACATGATTCTTCAGGATTAGATATAGCAGCCTTTGATAAATATAAAATTTTAAATGCTATCACACTTTTTAGAGCAATCAGTTTTTCTAATCTCTCTTTTGTAGCTAAACGGGCATTTTCTATTTTGCAGCCAGATTTCAAGACTCTAAAATATTCTTCAATTTTCCATCTTAATTTATACCAACCTATTTTCTCGATCGCATCT
>NZ_JAJBJC010000062.1 GCF_021811825.1 Candidatus Anadelfobacter sociabilis
TCCTGATCTCAACCCAATGGAGAAAAAATGGGCTCACGCAAAACGCATTCGTCGTACCAAAAATTGTTCTATAGATGAAATATTTAATACTTATTTAATATAACTCTTTTATACTGTTTTAGATATAGTGTAAGATTACATTTCAACTAATACACTACCTAAGAAATATCAATCCGAATTACATTTCAAGAACTATATTTGCATGCTCTACATGACCATTTACGATTTCACCACCAGATGATTGATCATATTGGAAAGTAGATGACGAATTAATAAATATACTGTCTACGGCATTGGTACTATTGCTATAACAATGATATAATTTGCCGTGCTCATAATTATTCATCTCAAAGCAGACATCATACTTATACAAATACTTTAGAGAATCTTCAGAATAATCACCAACCTCAGGAGCCTTAATAATTATATTAGTTTTAAGTCTTAACTTAACCAACCCTTCTGCATCATCAGTACATTTTCCAGAATTTATTAGATCATACTTCTTTTCCAATACAAATTTATATATTCCACTATACAGCTTCTCTGCATTTAACTTTTTAAAATGTCTCTTATAACTCTCCAATTCATTAGTCTTATCTATCTTCTTTTGATACCAAATAGAATTCTGCTTAAAATCGTATACAGATTTTGGAGTAAACCAAGCAAGCATGTTATTTAATTCCTTGCCCCTTTCTAAAGCATGAATATGATTCTGAAATTTCTGATCTTCATCCAGCCATCCCCAACCTTCTGATATTATAGTCAAAGGTAAAGAAACTACATCTACTGCAAAATTTGCTGGTTTTGCAATTGTTGCTATCGTATTATCTAGCATTGTAATACCATAATCCATATATCCTCCTTCACCAATATAGGAACGAACATAAGATTTCAGTAAACCAGTAGTATATGATGTGCAGAGCACAGCAATCGCAGCATAACCAAGTAAAGGTGCATCAAGTGCAGTTGCAGTACTCGCAATCGCATTATGAACTATTGATGTTGCTAAAGAATAATTTAAGCTGGTAAGGAACTTACTCCTTGCAGAAATAAATTCAGATTGATTGCTTTGGAAAGCGGAATACCCAAAATATACCCCATCTACTACTGCATCTACACTTAACCCAAATGTATATACATGACCACCTCCATAAATAGAAGAAGCAGCATTATATATTTTAACTTGACTTGCCGCCCCTGATATTTGCTCACGAAGAGATAATTGTTCACCATTAAGCTCTTTTGTAATAAGCTCTGCTAAATTTATAATTTCATGCCCTATCACCACAACACTATTAGCTTTGTCCACATATGAGATTCCAGATTCAATATTGGCCGCTACCTTCTCTGTAAAGCTCTTCTTATGATATATATATTCTTTAAGATTGCTGTTATATTTTTTGAGGAACTCCTTTTTATTTATTACTATCGTATCTTTAATTTTACTTGTTACTGAATCATATTCAACCTTAATTATAAGATCACCAGACTCATATACTAACTTGAGTAAATCGCCTCTACTCGATGAATCAAATGAATCCATATTTTCATCTATAACACCAGTTTCTATGAGATAATTAGATGTATTTATTAATAAACTTTCTATAAAACTCTCACCGAAATCTGTTGCAATACCTTCTGCAATATCTGATTTGTGATATTGTCTAAACGGCATAACAGCACCATCTGCAACTGTATCCAAACTTTCTTCATGTATTAAGTTGATTTTATATACCGGCGTGCGATACATATCATCTGTATTACCCATCCCCTCTTGCTCGGTCTCAATAATAATATCTCCATTCCCTATTCCATTGTTGCTATTTTGTATTTTTATATCACTATCATCTTTTATTAAGAGATGCTTTTTTTCAATAACTTCGAGTATTCGAATTAAACTAATATCTGCGCACGTGCCCTCTTCTTCATTCTGCTCGCCAGTATTCACTATATCATATTTTATATCAATCCTAGATAGCAAAGCACCAAGTATATTAAATACCTCCTGAAACGCAACATTGCTAGATAACGAATTTGTAATGGTCACATCTAAACTACCATCCGCAGCATGGTCCCCACTTAATAAAATAGCATGTTTTTCCCTTTTATTATTTACCAAAGCAACAACAGCAATAAGTTTTTTCGCAGCAACACCTAAAGATAAATTCCCTTCCTTCCAGTTTTTTATCAAATTTATTATGCTATTCTCTCCATAATCGTGCTGTATATCCTTTTGCTCATTCACAAAACCAATCAATAAAATACTATCATGCAAATATATATCACCATTTAAACGAGGAAGCGATTTGATATATTTATTCAAGTTATTTAAATTAAAATTTACATCAGCATCACTCATCCCATCATCTTTCTCCCCAAGTTTTTGCTCTAATCCGCGACTTTTTTCCCCTTTCGGCTCCATTAAACACTCTGAACTCTCTGTAATCTCAGTCATTATATCTATAATCTCAGCGCTTAAATCCATAGAGCTCAACTGCGGTATATTTTGGCTAGTATTCTCCAGCGCTTTAATATACTTTATGCAATTATTATCGAGCGCATTTTTCATATGACGATTACTAGCTCCAATTATTGGATCTAGCTTCGAGGCCTTATTTATGGCTTTTTCTACTGTATTTCCCTTAAATAAGCGCCATTCTTTAGCAACAAACTTATTTAATACTTCTTTTTCTATTATATACTCAATATATTCAGCAAAACGCTCATTTAATTCTGCTACTGTACGCGTCCTATCTTCAGAAGAGGCGAAAATAAAACTCATGATTTTCGCAGTAATCTGCTGTATATTATATAATACATTGTTCGATTCTGTAAAAATATCTACTATTTCAGATTTTATTTCTAATCCAAGATCTTCCTGTTTTAATCTCTTATTAATATCATTTATCATATCATCATTGTCAACAATCAACTCTTTTAAGAGAGGTAATTCCTTTTTTACTCGCACCACAAGTTGTATCATGTCTTCAATGAAATTTTTAGAGTTCTTAATCTCTAGTAATGCGTGTAGGTGTTTTATTACTGAGATAACAAATGGAATCTCATAGAAAGGAATGCATGCTTTATAATTTAAGATTGTTTTTATTATGTCATTGTATTTTGTATTATACAAACCCTCTAATGCTTGTTTTACGGTATCGTTATGTTTTATAGCATAAAAATCCTGCTTTCTAATTTTCAATTCTTTTACAGCAGGCTCGGTATCGATACACTGTTGCTCGGCATGTGCTTCCTTTTTTATCTTCTTTTTCTCCTTCTTTTTTGCATTCTTCATCGCACTAGTTTGTGCTTTTTTAGCCTTATCCTCCTCAGCCTTTGTTATAGGAAAAGCTAGAGCTTCTTCAGTAAGGGATTTATATTTAGGCTCAGGTTCTTGAATTTTTGATCTGGAATTACATACTCTTGTTTCTTATTTTTCCCACTAGCATCATCGTTACCAATCAACGCCATCAATTGTACATTACCTTTTGCATCGCCAATGACATGCATATTATCATTACTATTATTAGCGTTAAAATACTCTGTTAAGTTATTTTTAATAAAGCTAAGTAACGTTTCTGTTTTATCACCTATAGTAATTATTTGATCTTCCTTAAGTTGAAGTGTCAATCTAAGCTGCTTTACTGCAGTATTCAAAATTTTTTCATCTTCTCCTAAAAGCGAAGATTTAGCTTGGTGAGTAATTTCATCCCAGATTGTGTTAATTGCTAGTTTTTCTTTCACGTGCAATATTACTTTATAGTAAATTATAGTTCCATTACTCCTCTCTATATCGGATATATGATATTGTGGAAGATCATTAGAATTATCTGCATTACCATCAAAGATCGTATCTAAGACATTTTTTATACCATATCCATTGTTGGTGCACTCCGCACTAATATATGCAATTAGCGCTACGTGAGCATTTTTGAGTGTATTTATATCTGTAGAAGAATATTGACTGTTGTCATTTTTTATAATAACGCTTTCAAGCGCGATTAATTTTTCTTTACCCTCCTTAAGTTTAGCAAAACTTTTATTACAATCGTAAGGAATGAAAATTGCTTCTATTTCATTTAGCGATAATTTATCTTTTAAATGACTAACCCAAGTAGATGAGACTCTGTCGTCTAACTTTTTACGTATGAGTGATTTCATTTCTGATAATATCAGCTCTTCGTTAGTAATTTTCTCTAGCACGCCTCTAAAATAATGCTCTTTATATTCAAGACTGCGTAATTTATCGACTTCTACTTGGGTGACAAATCCATTAAAACCTCTACCAACGATAAAATCCTCCTTGGTTAATACTACTACTTTATTTTCTTTATTTTGTCCATCACTCAACACAGACACTCTCATACTTTCGAATTTCTCGACTATAATATCTGCATTTCGAAGCGCAAATATACCACAAGAAGCCCCATCATATTGTTGTTTGGTGCTATCTAAATTTATAAAATTTAAATTTTCACAATATACTTGATACTTAATTTTCAACAAATTAATAAAATCTTCACAAATTTCTTCACCACCAAGAGAGTTTTTATAAAGAACGGAAATGTTATTTCGATAATCTATTTGAACAATAAATGCGACCCAGTGCCCGACATCTGCTAATTCTGCAGCATTATTATAAATCCCAACAACTGGTTGCAAAACGACTGGTGGTGGATAATATATATTATCACTATGAATTGAACTTACATAACCCATCCACTCGACATTTCGACCTTGAAATATTTGTTCACCGATCAGATTTATATCATCTGCTTGGTACAGATATCCTTTATTCGTTGATTCACTAAATGCATTACACGATATATCTTTCCCAAGTATATCTTTCTCAAGCATATCTTTCTCAAAAAAATTCCTGCTTTTTGTATCACTACCCTCACTTGCAACGCCTTTGCTTTCATTTGAAGATATATCATCTGCAGTTATACTTTTAACATTGCTAGACGAAGGCGTGAACATAACTTGTTCTAGCTGGTTGCTTAGATATATCGTGTAGTATGGTGGTAGCAAATCTCTTTTTGCAGCATTAGATAAATCAGTATGTGTAGACTTATTTACGTCCGTTATTAATGGAATTGACTGAGTGTGATAGCTAATTTTATCTAGTTTTTTGATAGCTTTTTGTTTTTTCATCTCTAGATGGTTTTTCAATACCATCACTACTTCAAGATAATCCCTTTGTGCTATAATTAGATCGTCTAATGCAACTTTTTTCTTTAGGATTTCAACATATTCCTTGTTCTTCTTAATTAGATTGTCTAATGCAATTTTTTTCTTTAGGATTTTAAGATAATGCCTTTGTGCTATAATTAGATTGTCTAATGCAATTTTTTTCGCTCTCATTATCTTAGTAGAATCTTCTTGCATTTTATACGATCCAATTAAATCGGGACTTTGCCTATCTTCACTTTGTATTATTTTTTTATGTGGAAGCTTGCTGCTTTTTAGTACTATTTCCGGTGGTAATTCATATTCCTTACGGAGAATATCAACATATCCCTTGTTCTTCTTAATTAGATCGTCTAATCGAATTTTTTTCTTTAGGATTTTAAGATAATGCCTTTGTGCTATAATTAGATTGTCTAATGCAATTTTTTTCGCTCTCATTATCTTAGTAGAATCTTCTTGCATTTTATACGATCCAATTAAATCGGGACTTTGCCTATCTTCACTTTGTATTATTTTTTTATGTGGAAGCTTGCTGCTTTTTAGTACTATTTCCGGTAGTAATTCATATTCCTTACGGAGAATATCAACATATTCTTCCTGCATAGTCATTAATGTTTTAGCCCTCTTGTATCTCTCCTGCTCTATTTTAAATTCTTCTTGTTCTTCTAACTTTCCCAAATCTTCAATACTTCCTATGCTTTCTGATATTTTCCAATTCGTGTTTTTTAATGCTAGCAACCCACTAGTAATATATTTCTTAAGCTTCTCCTTAAAATCCAGTTTTGTCATCCCCTTTTGTTTTTTTAATTCTTTTTGCGCTTGATTAAATTGCTCATCTTTTCCTAACTCATCATCATTATTAGATAGCGCATCAGACATATTATTTAGTTGTTCATTTATATTTTTTTTATATTTTACATAACCTTCTGGATATTTCTTATTATAATGTGTATCTTGCGGTTTATCTTCTTGATCGTCTTGATTTAAATAATTCAGTATCTTTACTTCATTGTCTTTGAGGAGAACATTGGTTAAAACAGCTTCATTACCACTGAGTAAGTTATTTCTAGCATCGTTGTTATACTTAACTCGCTCAATATCAACCAGATCTTTTTCCATTCTCGCGTTTTCTTTTTGATCATTCTTGAGAAATAATGAGTTAATATCATCAACATCATCAACACCATGCGCAAAAAAATCTCCCCTTTTTGCTGTTCCACACGCTTTCGCCGTAATAAAAAGCTTCGGACCTTTATCTTTTTCTATGTATTCAAATAAAAGATGTTGATAGCCAAACGGCAACTCACCACCTTCAAGATCTATACCGAATTGCTTGTCTTCCTGGCTATCGTGGTGTATAGAATTGGTATCGTATACAGAATCAAAACTACTTAATACTTTAAAAAGACGCTTTTTCTTATCTTCTATCGAAAATGAACGAGTATGGAAAAAATCCCCCTCATTCGCAAAAACCTTTGCGTACAGAGCGTATACTATATACCCGATATCATTTTCAGTAATGAATATATCATTACTATTGTAATCATCTGAATAAATATACTTTAAAAGATCTTCACCATTTCGTATTTCTTCTTCATTCTCATTTATAAATCTTCCTATGTTCAATTTTTTTGTTGCGTCTGTATTCTTTTGCTCAAATATTTTTGAGTTAGCCATTCTATTTTGGCCATTCGCTTCATTCCTCTCAAAAATAACTACTTCATATTTATCTATTGCATTGTTTACATTTTTCAACATATTGAATGTATCACTAATACCATCTAATGCGTATTTTCCACAATTAACATTATCAGAAAAAGCCTGAAATCCTGTATAAAAGCTATTAAATTCAATTTTTAGAAAATCTTCTATAACTTCATAATCATCAAGCTTATTATTAGCTGCATTTTGGCTATTATCTTTCCCTTGCTTAAGAGCGTGCACCCAGATAACATCGGTAACGGTATTTTTTATAGGCGTCAAGTCATACACCAAAGCACTCACAGCACATTTAGAATCATAATGATTTACCTCATACGTATTTGCAGTTTTTTTAATTGTAAGGTGCGTAAAGTGATGTTTAGTACCCATTATCTTGGCGGCGACACCAGAGTATTTGTTCATTTGTCCGATTGGCATCAAGATATATTCCCAATCTTTTTTTTCTGCATCAGCCCAACCTAACACATTCGTCAGTAATGACCTCAAACTGCGCTCTTCCCCAACACTTTCATCGCCCATCTCATTATCAGTTGCAACGATAGTGACTATTATTTTAAGATCCTTATAGTAAAAAAACTTCGGTATCTCAATAAAGTAAGAAAAGTTATGCATAGAATTTTCTTCCACAGTTAGGGCTGACCCTACCCAGTATGATTTACCACTCATATGCAAAGAAATTGCAATAAGTTGATCAACTTCTCTGTAGCTCATTCCATGCCTTGTATATGGAATTTTAGTAGGAGATATAAATAAACTATCCTTGTGACTATAGGAAAGCCCACCTTCAGTTCCTTTCATCAAAGTATATCTATTTTTCTTCATTATATTAGTAAGTTCTTCCACTGTTATTTTTGGTTTACTACAAAATAATCCAACATTATGTCCTAAATTGGCATCAATATTAGTCACGATCTCATCTGCTTTTTTCATAATAATTCCTCTCCCACTTATGTTATATGGCTAAATCGTTATAAAATAACGCGATAATCGCTCTATCGATCATTTTCTTAACTCCTATTTATATGGATTTATACTTGCTTAGCTATAGCGCCATACTAGGGCCTTATTATAAGGCTAACTCAATAAATTAGCAATAAGCCACCGTCAAGTTAAGTAAAAAAGTCTGACCTAGACAAAAGAGGTTGAGATTATTTAAGGAAGGTTGTAGGAAGTGTATTCTATATATTTTAAGCAATAATTAAAAATAAAATGGGCAGGTTCATATTCTAGCGATCTTAGAGAAAGGGTAATCGAATGTTT
>NZ_JAJBJC010000141.1 GCF_021811825.1 Candidatus Anadelfobacter sociabilis
AGATAGTTTTTTGTATACTTATAACATTTGTTCATTTTGAGTGGATCGATTTGTTCATTTTGAACAAATGCGATTTCACTAGGGGTTGAGAAGTGATATAGGGACTTAGAGCAGAGTTCTGAGAGCCTTGTTTCGTCAATGGAATACCACTTCGTTTGGTTCCATCTCTTAGCATTGGCTTTTTTGGATTTAAGTACTCCTAAGGATTCTAGGTGTTTGAACTTTCTTCTGATTGTAGACTCGCTATAATATGGAAATTGGTTTTGCCATTCTCTAAGGGAGTTGTATATCCAAAGTCCAGTTTCGTTTTTTATCTCGCGACCGCACTTAGAGATCCAGTATTGTATTTGATTCAAAATTTGTGCTTGAGTGCTGCCCAAAATAGCAGCTATTTGTCGATTTAATGCGAGAATTATTTGTTGCGTGGTGTTATTCATATAAATTTCTTTTTAAAATGTTGTAAAAAAGAAAAATATGAATTAAGATAATTCTTGGGAGAATTTATGTTTTTAATCTTTAATTCATATAGTTCAATATTCAAAAAGGATCATTTTGCAGATGATCCTTTTTTGTCCTCCGCGGGGGACTTTATTAAATTGGATCTTTGAGTATCTCCAAAATTGTTGTTGTGACTTTTTTTATATCTATTGTTTTATTAATAAATAAAGAGCTTATTTCTTTTGAAAAACAGAATGTTATACATAAATTTTTATCAAGTTTTTTAGTAAAAATAAGTTGATTGTTTTTTCCTAAATATTCTTGTTTTTCTTCTATTTCAATTTTATTAATATTTTTTTCTACTAAGATTTTTAATTTTTCATATCCTATTTTTTTCTCTCTTAATGGTTTTGATAAATTAATAATTGCTTCTATATATTCCTCTCCCTTGTTACTTAATTGCTTGATTTGTTCTGCTGTGCGTGCACTAATTTTGGACATATCGCGAATAGCTTCTGTAATTTTTTTGGGAATTTTGCTGAAAGATAACAATCTTGATATTTGTTGTTTGCTTAATTTTAATCTTTCTGTTAGCTCTGTTTGAGTTAAAATGCCATTATCTATTAATTTGGAGTAACTTATGCCACGAGCGTAGTCAGAGAGAGATTTTCTATTGTGATTTTCTGACATTTGCACTAGAGCAGCTTCTTGGTCTGATAAGTCCTTTACTATTATTTTCAATTTTAAACCGCATTTTTGAGCTGCATGCCAACGCCTTTCTCCAGCTATAAGTTCGTACAAATATTCCTTTTGTCTAGAAGGACGCACTATACATGGTAGTTGTTGTCCTATCTTAGAAAATTCTTCTGCTAGTGTCTCGATATCTCCAAGTTCATTTTGCGGTCTATCGTGAAATTCCCAATTTTTTATTTGATCTGTACAAACGTGCAAAACAACATCTTCTTCAAGGTTGTTTTTTGTAGCTCCTTCTATGTCCCAAGGTCTGTACTCACGTTTCTTGAACTTTTTTTCATTTCTTTTTAGTTCTATTTCGTTGAATGTGGGCATTTTTATATATTGTTTATTATTTTTTAAATTGTATTTCTAATAACTCACGTGTTAATAAATCAAAATCATCTCTTGCTGTTGATTGTTTTAATAGACTGAACATATTAAGATTGGCATCTGTGATATTGGGAATTTCTTGGGTTTGTCGTACTGCGGTTGTTAGTGCATTTCCAGATTCCATTTCGGTGGCAATAGTTGTTTGAATTGCCTTATCAGAGAGAATAGTGTTTCCACTAAATTTGTTTAAAAAAACCTTGTAACGAATATTAACTTTATATTGTTTATTGATGTTATTAAGTTCTTTCTTCAATATTTGTAATCCATTAGCGCTGAATTTATCTGGGTTTAGTGGGACTAAAATTGTATCAACATACAAAGAAGCTGCGGTTACAGCATGTCCCATCATTGGGGGGCAGTCCAAAAAAACAAAATCATAGTCTTTTTCTACCGATTCAAGTATATTGAGTAGAATATTATGTAGCGGTGATTTATTTAATGCCAATCTACTATCTAAAGTTACATTTTCTATTCTGCTAGGGATTATGTCAATCCCCTCTTCTACATTGACAATTGCTTGTCTTACATTTGCTTGATTTTCTACTAAATCTATCATAACTGGCGTACTCTCTGCATTTACGCCAAATGCATCTGTGAGATTGCCTTGTGGATCTAGATCTATAACTAAAATTTTAGCACCATAGAGACTTGCTGCGCAGCTGATATTATGTAGTGTTGTAGTTTTACCAGTTCCACCTTTAACTATTTGAAATGCTATTTTTTTTCGTTTAAAATCTTGTTTTAGTAAAATTTTTGCTGCAGAATGTGTAATATAAGATTTTGTTCCTAATTTTGTTGGCAAAATATCAAAAGCTTTCAGTTGCTTATGTACCGCTTGTAGAGAGATGCCAAGAATTTCTGCTACGCGTGTTGTGGGCATTTTTGGTTGACTGGGCTTTGACATCTATATTCCAATATAATAAGTTGATCTCTTATACTCAAGATAAGCTCGTGAATCAACCATGTCAAATCTTTTTTTTAGAGAAAAGTGAGATTTTTCCTTTTTAAGATATCTTATACCATAATATATCTTTGAATATCTAAAAGCTTTTAGATTGAGTTTGTCGAAGTATTAAAATACAAAAGTATTTGTTTATAAAATATGTTTAATAGACGAGGCATTGAGCGAAATAACACTTTCCAAGTTTAGAGCATAACTGCATCTGAC
>NZ_JAJBJC010000063.1 GCF_021811825.1 Candidatus Anadelfobacter sociabilis
TAGGATCCTTCCGTCGCTGAACTAATAAATACTTGTTGTATTCTTTACAAAAATCATCGACTAAACAGTATAGTTCCAATATATCCAAGGTATATAGATTTGTTTGTTTCTTGATATTCTAATATACTACTTTTACTCTATATATCAACAACTACTTCCTAATCCATCATTCGTGTTACTATTGTAATAATGATAACATAGTTGTAGAATTGCTTAATAATAGTGAGGTGCAAGATAAAGTTTTACTAAGTCACTATTAAAAATTCACTCTATGTTGAATCTTAGTATTTATTAGATTATTTAATTACTAAATATGTGACAATACTTACATATTTTCATATAAATTTAACTTACATAAATGTTTATAGTAGATTTTAGGATTTAGGATCATGTCTGGTGATAAAATTTTTAATAAAAAAACATTAATTACAGAGCTTCTTGCAAAAAATAGTGAATTATCTTCTGCATCTGCTGCACAAATTATTGATTTATTGATCGACACTATAAGTACAATTCTGATTTGTGGTGATCGTGTCACATTAAATGGATTTGGCTCTTTTGTAGTAAAAAAGCGCGCTAAAAGGGTAACCACTATCAATAAAGCGCATAATAGTAAAGATTCGGTAAGAAAGTCTTTACATTTTTGTCCAAGTCACAGTCTGATGAAGATTATCAACAATTATAACGCTGAAGATTAAGTAAAGCAATATACTACGACTAGTGGCTAATTCTAATAATTATTTTATATCAATATTATTGTATCTAATGTGATAACACTCAACTACTCATTTTCATCATTATGGAATAGATTTTTATTAATTATTGCCGTACCTATCATTCTGCTACAAATTGTTACAGTATGCATTTTTTATGTACGTCATTGGTCTCATGTTAACGATCAAATGTATAATAGTCTGATCAATGAGATCAAGTGGATTATTATAGAAGTAGATCATATAAAGCAAAATATTGATAAAACCAATCTAAGTATTGCTGATAAAGCTGCATCTATCAAAATAGCAAGAAATAATGCATACGATAAATTTAACGATGTTTTTAAAATATATGTTGCAGATGTGTCCATGTCTATTGCTAAAAATAAAATTATCAAGAAGAAAATTTTAGATATAAATCTCAAGGAATTTGCTAATGAATTATCAAATATAATAAACTGTCGAGTTTTTGACATTAAATATGTATCTGATAGAAAAAGAGTACAATGTATTTTACAACTTGCTAGCAATGATTTTTTACATATAGAATTTAATAGTACTCGTATCAGAAGTGGCACAACCAAAATCTTTGTACTTTGGATTATTGGATCAGCACTTTTGCTATTCATTGTCGCGTGGATATTTGCAAGAAATCAAATACGTTCTATTGTCGGATTTACAAATGCAGTTCAAAATTGGAGTGATTGTGGTGATGATTTTTTATTTACTCCATCTGGATCAGAAGAAATTGTTGCGGCAGGAAGGGCATTTTTGCAGATGAAAAAGCGTCTTGAAGAAAATGTAAAAGAAAGAACAAAATTTCTCACACATATAGCGCATGATATGCGCACACCACTTACTAGAATGAGGCTGCAGGTTGCCGTTTGTGCTGGTATGCATAATAAAGATGATCAAGAATCAGATAATGCAACAAGAGTAAAGTATAAAGAGGCAGAAAGTAATATTAACAGCTCTGATTACTATAATCTCATTGATAGTATTAATAAAAATATTGATGAATTAGATATGCTCTTAAATTATTATTTAGATTTTGTAAAAAGTCGTGAGGTAGAGCCTTACATTCAAATCAATATTCTTGATGCTATAACTAATTTTGTTACGAAATTTCAAGATCGACGTATTAAATTTGTGATTGATGATAATAGTCGTAATACAAAAAATAGATGTATAGCTAAAGTACAAGTTCACTCACTGGAACGCGCTATACGCAATGTGGTGGATAATGCATTAAAATTTGCTAATGATCAAGTGATGATTTCTACTTCATTGATTAGGGGAAGATTTATCCTCAAAATTGAAGATGATGGACCAGGTATGCAGCAAAAGAAATACGAGGATGCTTTTCTTGCTTTTACAAATAACGTACATAGAGAAGGACTTTCTAAGAAAGCTTTTTCTAAAAAGCATAATAAAGAAAAATATTTTTCAGAAGATAGGCAATTATATCGAAAAGAATATCTTCAACATCATTGTGATGTATCGGGGTTTGGTTTAGGTTTATCCATTGCTAAAGATATAATCAATAATAACAATGGTACTATAAGATTTACTAAAAGTAAGTTATCTGGGCTATGTGTTACTATATCATTGCTTGTTAATAAGATAGCCTAGATATTGTTTAGTTGAAAAAATCTTGATTTAGTATAGACTGCGACTGCATTGTTTATTATAGACTAATAGATAGTGGCTCATTATGGATCAAACACTTTATATGATTTAGTGGTAGGTAGTATTTTAATTAATATAAATTTTAAAAAATGTTTTGTAGTAAAAAGCTTAAAGCTTGGCAAAAATTGCTTATTGGTATGATCTCAGGTGCATTAATAGGTTATTTTTTTCCAACGTTTGGCATCGCACTTAAACCAATAGGGGTTATTTACATGAATATGATCAAGATGATGATTGTGCCATTGGTTTATTTTTCTGTGATCAGTGGAATTTCATCTGTAAGCGATATAGAGACATTTAATCGACTTGGTAAACGAGCAGTATTGATATATGCTTTCAGTACTATGGTAGCTGTTGCGATTGGATTGATTTTTGCAAATGTTTTTGAACCTGGTATTGGTATAGGAAAAGAGTTATTTAGTGTCAGTAGTGTTATCAATAATTCTACTGTAAACACCAATAATTCTATGACAATAATAGATCTTCTAGTAAATATTGTGCCATCAAATTTTTTTGCATCTATGTCCAATGGAAATATTGTGCAAGTAGTCTTTTTTGCTTTGTTTAGTGGAATTGGGCTGCTTTGTATAGGGGAGCGTGGGAGCCCAGTTAGAGAATTAGTATCGTCTATTACAGCGCTTGTATTTAAGATGATAGAAATCGTGGTTTCTTTAGCTCCTTACGGTGTGTTTGCTTTAATTGCTTCGATTATAGGTAGTAGTGGTTTTGCAATAATCTCTGCACTAATGAAATTTATTATAGTGGTTTTTTCTGGATTTTTAGCTCAATATACCTTTTCAGGTATTTTAATATTAGTACTAACAAGATTAAATCCATTGCTATTTTATAGAAAAATGATGAATGTATATGCCCTAGCAATTGCTACTTCTAGCTCCAAAGCAACATTATCAACAGCAATAGATGAGTTAAAAACCAAAATTGGTGTTTCAAATAAATCTGCATCATTTATTTTACCTCTTGGAGCTGCTATTAATATGGATGCAACGGCTATATACCTAAGTATTAGTGCAGTATTTATGGCTCAGGTGTATGGAGTACATTTGACGCTATATGAGTATGTGCTAATAATCCTCACTACTACAATTGGTATTATAGGTGCTGCAGGCGTACCTAGTGGTGGTGCAATGATGTTGGTTTTTGTGCTAACATCAATAGGTTTACCTACAGAAGGAGCAATTGTTATTCTTGGTATAGATAGAGTGATTGATATGTTTCGTACTATGATAAATATTAATGGAGATTGCGCTATAACAGTGATAGTAGATAATATTGAGGGAACATTAAATAAAAAAAGATATTATAGTACTAATATGGACGCTAATAGCGCAAATAATATTTAAGTACTCTTTTCAATGTATTAGAACAAAAACTACAATCCATATGGATTGCAGTAAAGAGATCTTATGAGATAAACAACTAGCAACTTTTGAAAGTATCATGAATCCGTTCTTACTCTAACATTAGCTGTGGTAATTTTGATATTATTTGTTCTACACATTCTTCAATCATTTGGTTATGTGTATCAACTTCTATATCGTATATTACTCCCTGATGGACTGTATAATACTGGGCACGTGCAGACCCTATTATTCTATCTCCTCTGATACGCTCTCTAAGCTCTAATATTCGTAGTGGTGCTTTCACTCCTACAAATAGTACTGGTAATTTTAATAACTTCTCTTTCCAAGACTCTATGCCTTTAGTGCCGAAACAAACTTCATCAACAATCACATTATGACCATTTTTAGCAAAAGTGACGACAAAATCTTTAAGTGTTGCCATAGATTTTTTGGCGTATGGTCCAAACTGTAAGTGATATATTGTTTTGCCTTCACAATCTATATCAGGTAACCACCAAAATCCTTCCGCTCCCTTTTGCCCCTGCCAATTATTAATATGTGGAGGCATCATGTAGATCATTTTATCCATTCCTATATGCATAAATGGTTCAGCTAATTTCTTTTGCAAATTTTCTGAAAGGGTCGTTTTCCCGGCACTGGAAGGACCATTTAAAAATATTATTTTCCCAATCTTACTATTAGATATTTTTGTTATATTTTCTTGATCCATATAAAATGCACCTATGCCATATTACTTATTAACAAGTTATTAGATAAAGACTACAGCTGTAATTTCAATATATATCATATGATATGTATTTAAGGAAATACAGTTATACTAGATTAGTAATAAACTTGACTAAAGCGAGTGATACTTTTATCTTATAAGCAATTTAACACAATTGAATATTTGGAAGAAAATCGGTATTTCTAAGGAAGTTTTTAATTTTTTAAAAGTCAATATATTTGAGGCAAGAGTGAATTGTATTGATGAAATAAAAATATATGATATGTAACTTTACGATAAATGCAGTACTCAAGTATTTGTTTAATGAAATTATATAAATTGTAAGGTCTATTAATTGCTATAAAATCTGTAAAATCAGTGATTGTTTGTATGTTGTCAAGTATATTAAGAATTCATGTAAAACTTATAAACAACGAGATACAAATACATTGTATAGACATCGGAATGAATTCAATTATAGATAAGATGTAGTAGACAGAGGATTTTTTAAAGATAAGAAACTATTTTGTGCAAAATCTTGATTTAGCTTGGTAAAAGATGCACTAACTCACTCATCTATAGCTATTAACTAAGATAAAAGTAAATATAGAAGATAAAAAAATAAATAGAAAGTACAAAATATACTATATGTAGAAGTTATGTAGAAGTGGGGAGAAAAAGAAAATAGAACTTTCTTAATACAAAAACTTCCAATTCATCACCAAAGATGCTAGTATGCTGAAAGAATATACAAGAATTACCACTCAAAAATTACATAATCAAAAAAGAAAGAAGGAGAATATGGAAGTGTATTTATCTTTTTGAACTCAAATTTTACTTATAAAAATATTTGCAGAACAGTCACGGAAATAACAAAAGGGAGCCAGTGATTGATAAATAGATAATAAATAAAGCAATTAAGTTATCCAAAAACTTTTTGCTAAACCTCCTCCCATAATGCACCCGCTTATAGTTCACAATCCCAAAGATTGATGATCCTCTTTCATTTAGTGATTATAAGTTGTATTTTAATTATTTTCGACAACAACTTCTATAAATGTACGTCCCTTGTATCCATTATTCTTAAAAAACACCCTACCACTAACTAAAGAATACACAGTGTGATCTTTTCCTACCTTAGTATTTTGTCCAGGATAAAATTTTGTACCACGTTGTCTAACTATAATACCACCAGAGTTGATCCATTGCCCACCAAATACTTTGACGCCCAATCTTCTACCATCTGAATCACGACCGTTACGGGAGCTACCTCCGCCTTTATGTGTTGCCATTCCTAAATAACCTACTTTACTGTTTAACCAAATCTAACTAGACTTTCTATCACAAAAAACCCTTTTATCACAAAAACTAATAAAAAAACACATTAATCTACTAGTGCGCAACACTTTTTGAAGAAAAAGGCGCTGTACTACCTTTCTGATATCTGTACAACAGCTTTATTAAATTATGCTTAATCATAAAAATTTACACACCACGCTTCACTTTATGAGATAAGAATTTTATTTAACTAGCAACATAAACAAATCTATTTGTATTTATCACAAACTGTCATCAGCAAAAAACCAAAACAGTCATAACATTTAGCATATCACCAAAAACTGGCGCGCTATAACTTTTATACAATTATACAAAGGAAAAAAGACCATACTTTGTAACGGAAAGCTGTACAAAACTAAATAGGATATTCCATTAAAGTTGATATACACAGCACAACTAACAACGCAACTACAAATTACCACCATCTATGCTTTTTACTCTCAGTACAGTAACATCTTGGCGATGACCATTTTTTCTCCTATAATTGTGTCTCCTTTTTTTCTTAAAAACTATTATCTTCTTAGAGCGTTTATGTTCTAAAACTTCCGCAATAACCTTCGTCAAACCAGTTGGTATTCCACCATCAGAATGATAGCTATAAAGAATGCTATTAATATCTATAACAGCACCCACATCGGCAGCAATCCTTTCTACTATAAGAATACTACCTTCTTTGACCATATACTGCTTAGAGCCTTCTTCTACAATAGCAAACATTTTTTACCATAAAAAGCATTTTACCAAAGAAAATCCACTACTTAGTAGCCTGAAACAAACAGGTAGTATGCGAACAAAACATAACGGCACCAGCACACTCTTCAGTAGATTAACAGTGGTGAATTCTACATAATTCTCTTTATATGTGCAACTACTTTTTATCGCAACTATCTTATAAAATAACAAAAACAATCATGAATAATATATTTTTACTTTTGTAAATAATATTTTTAAGGAAATTACTCATTGTTAGTAATATTTACTTTAGATAATCTTTCTCAGATAACAATACTTCGAATACATAACTAGTAATAGAGTAGTGATATTTTAATTTATCTATATTAATTTATACAAAAATCGTGATCAACTATTTTATGAATACTATGATATATGAATCACTCACTTTTTTTCCACTTATCATATTAATTTTGACTTATTAATGTCTACCATCATTACTTAATCTCATTTTTTGTGTTAGTTGAATATTAGGATCATTTTTGAATATTTCTGTTTTTATCTTAGTTACTCCATTATCAACATATTTAGAAATAATCTTTGAGATAAAAAATGAGATTTTAGAAAATTGATCTTTATAAAGGTTACACTGAATTTCTATTACCTTTTCGTCATTTTTTTCTTTGTCATAATATCTCTTCACAGGATTAATCCCATCAATTAACAAATGCAGTTCATTCGGTATCATTTTTTCAAACTCTGCTCCTCCATTTTTCCATTTTAAAGTTCTAAAAGAAATATTTTCTATACCACCAAGCTCAACAAATCTACTTTTCGTGATCCAGTATAAGTCAATAACATGGAATTTATAAGATGTCATAATACAAGAATCATCAACTACCTTACGAATTGTAGGCTTTCCATTAAAATTTGTCTCCGCTGAGAGAATTATAACATTATTAAAATCGCTTAAATTCACTATTTTTACACATATTTGGTGTGAATGATATTTCGCAGGCGCTATATCTGGTATCACTTCTTGACATAAAGAATATTCAAATATTGCAAACATTGTGATAAATAGTATCAATCGCTTGATAAGCATATTACTTAATTAACAAAATTTTTTATCAATAACAAATATTTTATTTATTGAGTGTATATTTCCAAAATCTATGATGCAAGTTAATTTGCACTACCTAGATATAGACAAATACACAAACTAAAAGCCATACAGATTGCATAAAGCCTGTTTTGTATTGATTAATATAGAGAAGAGAAATTATAAAATAATTTTTCATATTTTCTAAATTTACCTATAATGTGATATATATTATTGTATATATATCGTTTATAGTGTTTGTTTAATTTATATTTGGTAATACCTTTTATACTTTTTCTAATCAATATAGATTATTGATCACAATATGATCCAATCATATGGAGAAAAATCTCTAATAATATCAAACACAAAAGGAACATAAACAGCATTTTCAACAACACTTAAAGCTATAGAACAGACCTGCTAATTTTAGCATAGGAGATGGTATATGGGGAGTGTAGAAGTGATATTTTTGTTTTCTGATTATTTAAAGATTTATAATAATTCAGATTTATAATAATTCATTTAATATAATAGTAGATTATATG
>NZ_JAJBJC010000064.1 GCF_021811825.1 Candidatus Anadelfobacter sociabilis
ACTATCTTCTATTATTTTCTTTGATCTAAACATTTTACTAAAAATACTATTTTTCAATTCTTGCTTCTTACTTTGTTCTGATAGATTTTCATTTTTGTTGCATTCATTACCAGTATTTTCACTCCATTGTTCATATTTATTTTTTTCTAAAGGATCTTGATTCTGTGATGTACTACAATACTTATTTTCTTCACCAGTTAAATCATTTGTATTACTATTACTTTCAGTCTTACAGTATTGATTTTGTATTTCATCTTCCTCTGGCTCCAGTGGTTTTGGTGTAATAAAAAAACCTTTCTTCATTAAAAAATTTTCAGAATCGAACATATTGCATTCTGCGTTATCTCTGTTTGTTATATTTGTGTCATGTACATCTTCATTACTAATACTATTACTATGTTTGTTTAATTTATCTGATTTAGAAAATAATTCTAACTTTTCAACAAAATTTATACTATCTATATTATCTTTTGTGTTAGTATTGTCGGTATAGATAGTATTTTCTAAATTTTTATTTACATTAGCTCCGATTTTTTTATCAGTAGAATTTTCATTATAGATTAATGTATCTTCTCTTATTTGAAATGAATTGTTATAAGCATTATTTTTTATCGTATCTGTTGATGCATAATGTTTTTGGTTATCAAACCCTATTCCAGTTGCTACTACAGATACTCTAATTTTTCCATATAACTCATCATTTAGTGTAGAACCAAAGATAATATTTGCATCCTTATCTACCTCATCTTTAATCCTGCTTACAGCTTCGTCTATTTCAAATAATGTCATATCATTCCCACCAGTAATGTTTATCAATAAGCCTCTAGCTCCTTTCATTGAGGTATTATCTAATATAGGATTTGATATTGCAGCTTCAGACGCTTTGATTGATCTATCTTTTCCTTCTGCCTCTCCAGTTCCCATAACCGCTTGTCCCATTTCACTCATTACTGTACTTATATCAGCAAAATCTAGATTTATAAGACCTGGTATCACTATGAGATCTGTAATGCTTGTCACACCAGATCTCAAAACATCATCAGCCTTTTTAAAAGCTTCTGCAAATGTTGTAGCTTCATTTGCAACGCGGAACAGATTTTGGTTTGGTATGACAATTAATGTATCAACATATTGTTCTAACTCCTTTAATCCAACTTCAGCTGTTTTCATTCTTTTTCCTCCCTCGAAGTGAAAGGGTTTAGTGACTACACCAACTGTAAGTATCCCCAATTCTTTAGCAATCTTCGCTATTACTGGAGCGGCTCCGGTTCCAGTACCACCGCCCATTCCAGCAGTAATAAATAGCATATTAGATCCACATAAGATATTGCTTATTTGCTCAGATGATTCTTCTGCAGCTGATTTTCCAACTAAAGGATTAGAGCCAGCTCCAAGACCTTTAGTGAGAGTGACACCAAGTTGCATTTTGTTTGATGCTATAGACTTTTTTAATGCTTGTGCATCGGTATTAGCTCCCCAAAATTCTACACCTTCGACATTTGCTTCAATCATATTATCTACTGCATTAACTCCCGCGCCGCCCACTCCTACTACTACTATTTTGGGTTTTAATTCAAAGTGATCAGGTAATTTTATTTCTAATTCCATTATTTAAATTGTATACAATATAATTAAATCTGGTATTGAGGACTAATATCCCCACCTACTCACGCTTATTAGGAATTATATCTGTGATCAGATATAACGCAAGCTGCAAATGCTATAGCAGCAGAATTGTTAATTGCTTCAGAGAGTTACAAGATAAAAAGATGCGATTATTTATACAACTTAGATTTTTTACAGTTATTTTTTGATATTTGCTACGAATCCCATATTCCCATATAGATGATCATAGATGTTAGATAACACAGATCATTTATACATATCAATTTATGGTATAATACTAAATGGTAAGATTAGAAAAAATAAAAAAACAGATGGAGGAGCGTTGTTTCTCCTTTTGCTCCTCCATAGCTTAAACTATTAGGATCGTTTCAATCTTCTATACCTTTATCATTCTTTATTGCTTTTACTTCATTAACTTGCTCGTTGTTTTCAGCAGAATCAGATAGTTTCTCTTTCTCTACACTGCTATTTGTTTTTGTATTTGAGCTTTTCGCAGCAGCATTAGCAACTTCTTTTGTACTTGATGTAGCTTTTATACTATCTATTGTGCGGTACTCTTTGAAAGAAAGAGTTTTGGTAAAAATGTTGTATTTAAAAATTGATACAGAAGATGGTTCGAGTTTTCGCTCGGGAACATTTGCATGCTTGTACATCGATTTTATCACATCATCTTCAGTAACAAAATACATGCTTTTTGAACAATGTCCCAGCTCTTTATCAAGAAATATCATTATCTCAGAGTCATCACTATCTTTATTATTCTTTGATTGCTGTACGATATGATCTTTTTGTACTTGCTTTGCTATTTTGTCATCTTTTTGGCTATTTATGAGATTTACATTGTTGCTGATTCTATTATCAACCACTAATTTTCCGTGAACTTTAGTAGCTATAATCGATGCCATTGTCCGACTGCACTCAACGGGAGATGAATATATTACTTCTATTTTAGGCGTAATATTGCTTATTATATCACCTAGATCATTAGCTTGTTGTAATCCTTCTACGCTTAAAAGTGTTTGATTATTTTCTGAGTGAAGATTATTTACCTGAGTTGCACCATGCTCTATAGCATAGATATCAACATTCGTACATTCTGAATACATATACATTCCACCAGCAAAAGCAGTAATTGAAATAATCAAAAACAGCTTCCATTTTTTAAATTTACAAACAACACTACTTTTTGTATGTACCATATTAACTTCCTTTTTATGTTAATGACATAATAGTGATGATATTGTGATTTTGTAACAAGATCAACATAAAATAATGTTGATTTCATATTTTTATTTACTATTTAGAATGGTATTTTTAACATTCTCATATTTTTCACTTTGTGCATTCTGTAGCAATTACTTGCCGCTTTTTATTCTTTTTGACTGTATCTGCTATTATATAGATGAAATGATGTTATTGGGGATTGATTTTATATGTATGTGATACTATGATCTAACCGGTGCGAATTTAAATAATATTTGCAGAATTAAGAGTTAAGGTGCATCATATCGCAAAATACGTCTCAAATTAACTTAATTAATACACCGTGTTTACTGTTTAGCTACAATACTATGGCTGGTCACTCGCAATTTAAAAATATTATGCACCGCAAAAGTGCTCAAGATCAAAAAAAAGCTAAGTTATTTACAAAAATATCTCGGGAAATTTTTATTGCAGCCAAGAGTGATGGTATAAATCCAGAAATGAATTCTAGATTGCGTTCTGCTATAATAGCTGCACGTGAAATAAATATGCCCAAGGATAAAATAGAGAATGCTATAAAAAAAGCGTCTGATACCACAAAAGACTCAAACTATTGTGAAATAAGATATGAAGGATTTGGACCTCATGGTGTAGCAATTATGGTTTTTACGTTGACCGATAACGTTAATCGTACTGCGGGTGAGGTGCGCTCAGTCTTTATAAAAAATGATGGTTCACTTGGGGAGAGCGGTAGTGTTGGATATTTATTTCGAAATATAGGATCAATTATATATAATAAAGATTTAATAATAGAAGATGTTATTTTTGAAACTGTGCTATCTGCTGGTGCTGATGATTTTATCATACATAATGATGCATATGAAATAATATGTTCTCCACATTTATTCCATTCTATAAAAGAATTACTATTGGCAAAATACGGTAAAGCAAAATTAGCACAAATAGTGTGGATACCTATAGTTCAAACTAAAGTTGATAATCAAATAGCAGAAAAAATTACAAACCTTGTATATGATCTAGAAGAACTTGATGATGTGCAAGAAGTAATCACAAATATTGATTTGTCAGTATGATGTGAATTACTGATTCTATACTATGATACAAAAAAACAACACATTTGATTGCAAATCTCAAAATGTACTATAGTCTTTTATGATACTGCCATGAATTTATGGTATCATAATACAGATATGGTATAATTTAAAGTATAATTTAAAGTAATATATCAAATATAGAAATATTTAGAGGGAAGAGGGATAACAGTATGTACATAATTGATACTATGCATACATTGCTGCTTTCTAAATGGATATATTTCATAATTGTCTTTTTATTAATAATAATTATTACAATTGTATTTATCTATAATAAGTACAATTTCTATAAATATCATAGTGGAAAACATAACAATTTACATAGTAAGATATCACATAAAAACAATAAAGTTGTACCAAAAAGAACCAATGAGTTTTTAATGCGCGAGCAAAAAGCAGAGAAGGCATTGGAAAAAGGAGAAATTCTTGCTTTAAAAGGATTATCACATGTCAAGAGAATACAAAGTAATAGTAAATACAAAACAACAGATAAGTCAAAAAAAATAGTAGGAGTTGCAAAATCTGTAGGATTTTGGTCGCGTTTTATTATGGGCCAGAAGATGAATTACATAATGGCACGGCTAGGAATGCAAACAAATAAGCAAAATAATCAAGGATTTTGGGTAAATTTAATTAAAGCACAAGATGTAGGAAAGGGTAGGGGAGAAGGAAGGGGTAGATGATAGAAAAAAGATATTTTTGATTAGTTATATTTATGTAATGTTGTAAAGAACGTAAATGCGTTCTTAGGATATGTTTAAAGGTTTAGAGTTATATTTCTATTACATTTTTTGTAAGTTAGAATTTACTTTCTTTTATGAATTGGATTCTTTTTTATAATACCAGATTCTTGATATTAAGAAATTTAGAATAGTTTATGATGTAATTTTACGTTACATAATTTGTTTGTGAGAAGGAAATCTGTCTCTATTTTTCAATCGTCATATTTTTCCATCGATCTTTAACTTTCGGTTGTATAAACAAAAATTACATCATACAATACCACACACAATGCAAAAATATAATAGCTTATGGCTTCTTTCCAAAGTATTATATTAGAATACTTGACTATACCTATATATTTCGCTTTCTATTAAAATTTGCACCAACTTAGTAAATATTATGAAATAGTCCTAGTATTACTAATATAATGAGATAATCTATCTTTATTATGATTTAATTTTTCTATTATATGTTTCCCTAAAAGCCTAGATGTAGTAGGAGAGTTTACTACTTTATCTATTATTGAAATTAAAGATTTGATAAATTTATTGAATAAGGTTTCTTGCGTAATATGTGGTGATTGAAGATTGATATTTTGTATCAGATTCTTTACCACTTTATCATCTACTAATTCTTTTGTATTTGTCAAAGCTTTCCAAATATCTTGATCAAATTCTATCTTATCTTTTTTTTCTACAGTAGATAATGCCAATTTTATAAAATGACGAGCCGTATTTATCTTTATTTCATCTGTATCATGACTATCTCTTATCACTCTGCACATAGCATTATACTGATCCTCTATAGACGATCTTTTTAAAAGTACCGTATCATAATCAACTTCTGCATCTATCTCTTCTAACTCATTTTCGATGTCTTCTATATTATCATCTAGTTCTTCTTTTTTCCAATAGAACTCTCTATCTTTTTTTACTTTGTCGCTTTTAATTCCAGCTTTTTTCCGTATTATATCGAAGCCATTTACATAATTATCAATCTCCTCTAGCTGATTTTTTATCTCTTGTGAAAAAATGTTGGTAGTAGGGGCTGTGTTATTTTCTTTAAATTCTATTTTCTTTAGATCTGGTACTTTTTGCGCTAATCGTTTAATCAGCATTCCAAAATCTTTTAAGTCTCTTGCAATACTCAGAGCTTTATCTTCTGTAAAATTCATGTCAAATTTTGATATCTCATTTAAGTGGTATTCATCTATTTTTTTGCGCATTATATCTATTTCACTTCTCATAATGAGATCATCTTTGCTTGTTTGCGATTTGTGAATGGTATTTTTGATATGAAGATCAATATCTTTAAGTATTGTATAGATTTTTGCTAATTTAATAGTTTGATCTTCGGGTGATTCACTCATAACTTCGCTGCGCTCTTCATGTAATTTATTAATTTTGAGGTGCTCTTTTATCTCTTCTTCCGCGATTTCCTTCATAATGCCAATTGTTTCAAGGTCATCATTTATTGATTCTGCTATAGTGGCACTTAGTTCGGTACTTTCCATAAGAGAGTTGGAAGTAGCAAGATCTTTAAGGGATTTGCCTAAGGACTCTAAATTTTTTAAAGACTTTAAATATTTATCGTCTTTAGTCGTTATTTCGCTTAAATTAAGCGCATTTATTTGTGTTATTATATCATCTATTTCTTTTGTGAACTCTGAACTACTTGGATTATCATTTGATGAATGGAATTTATGCATAGGATTTTTAATTTTTTCATAAATATCTTGAAATTCCTTATAGATGCCATTTAATGATTTCTTGTCCGAAAAATCATTATAATTATTATACTTATTTATCTCTTTCGCAATATTCATCCCTTTCGTAATCTCTGCTTTAATCATTGCTTCACGTTCTTTTTCATCTAAAAAATCATCTTCATCGTCATCATAATGATTATCATCATAATATTCATGGTCATTATCAAGCTCTTCTAATACTGAGTCTATGGACTGTGTTTTGCTATTTTTTGCAAAATTGCTGCTATTATATAAATCATCATCGTGATAGTTATCATATATATTTTGATGATCATTATCTATATTTGCAGTATTAGTAAGATTCTCTTCTTCAATCATATTGTGTTCTTTTTTTTCATCATTTTGAGATCCTTGCTTTACTTCTAGTATATTATTTTTAATAAGATAATTTTTGAGAATATCATTTTGCCATGAATTAATCTCATTGTTAAACTCTATATTTCTTTCTATGATTTTTTCTGTGATTTTAGATTCTAACTCTGCTTTTTTCTCGTGACTCATAAGAGTATTACCCTCAATACGGGATACTTCTTTATGAACATTGTTCATATCTTCTATTCCAGCGCGTGCTCTCCAATTGTTCTCATTATAATATTTTTTTAATCCATCTATACCGCCATATTCATTTGCAATCTTAGCTATTGTGACGCAATTTGGACCACATGCTTCACCATTGAGCTGTATTGGAAGGTCTTCTATAATGATATTTGAGATATTTTCTATGTTAAAAGGTGATCTTAAGAAGGGTAGTATTTCTTCTGCTGTTATATGATTTTTCCCCATTGGATCTATTACATGAATTTTATTCTTTTCTTTGAATGCAAGAACCCAATGATTACTACTTATATTAATTACTGCAAACTCTAATCCATTTTTACTTTCTACATTATTAGATATCCACTTCTGACTTTTTTGACCAATGACGTTGGTTGCTGGTATGTTAGCTTCTTTAAGTAATAAGTTTATGGTAACTCCTTCATATAGTTTATTCTTATTGTAATCATCTAATATAATGTCATCTTGCCCTTGATTAAACAAATCAAAATTATCAATCTTTCCAGATATGAGGTTGTTCAATTCATCTTGTACAAATGGCTCATCTAGAGCTTCTTCTACATTAGGATATTCTTTAAAAAACTTCTCAGTCTCCGTCAAATCAAGTGATTTGTCTTGGTTATTATATCTTTCTTGAAGTTCATTATATTTTCGAAAAACGCGTAAATCTAGAAGTTGCGCTGCTAGCATACTAGAAATAGTATCCTTATGTGCGGTACCATCATTATCAGCATTATTAATATCGTTTACAACTTTATTAATCTTAGATAAAAAATTTTGATTTTTTTCACCCTTTGTCCAAAAATCATCCTTCATTTCATCGGTTAAATCTTTTTTAGATTTCGCTATTGCTTCTCGTTCTTGATTGCTTTTATTCTTCATATTGTCCTCCCATTATTGTGTTAATCGAATAACATATGGTATGCTATTAATTATACACACCATATGTCATCAATTGTTACACGTATTATTGATTTCTGCAAAATATTTAGAATAGTTTTAGAGTTAATTAAAGTAGTTTTGGATGAAGTGGTTGTAAAATCAATAATGTATGTGATAAAGGTATAGGCCGCTTGCAGGAGCTGTAATTGAGGCTAATGCTCTATTGCGGGCTTGTAGTATGGTTTTAATGTTAGAGCTGTGGATTATA
>NZ_JAJBJC010000390.1 GCF_021811825.1 Candidatus Anadelfobacter sociabilis
CAGCAATGATGGCCTTAGATATGAGTTTTTGTATACTCGAATAAGCAGGAAATACTATTTTATGATCTATTATGAATCTAAGAATTTCTTTAAAAATATATCTGGGATTAGCGTCAACAGAAACGGTGGGTTTAGCTTTTTTTAAAAAGAACTTCTTTGTCCTCATCTGTAGGAAATTTATAAGGAAATAATTTTAGAATAATTGTACAATGACTTAATCTGGCTTTTTTATTGCAAATTTGGTGCGATTCATACATCGTATTCTGTAGAAAATATTTTTCTAAAATGTCTAAAATGTATTTCACATCTTCCAAAACTTCATTACAGCTAAAGCGAGATAAAAATGGTATACGGCAGGAATGTGATATGATATGATATGATATGATATTATTTAATTATCAAGAATTAAAGTAATATCGGATGACGTATCCAAGTAGTTTTCGCAAGA
>NZ_JAJBJC010000142.1 GCF_021811825.1 Candidatus Anadelfobacter sociabilis
AAAGAAAATGGTAATATAAGCAAAGATATAAAAGAAAAACTAAAAGAATTTTATAAAAAAATAGAACGCAATAATTGGTATTGGAATATATTTAATTACGAAATATATCATCATAATATTATTACCGATCATTACTCAGAAATATTATTGGAGCATAGAATATTTAATATAGAGCAAAGCGAACAAGAAGAAGAGCAAAATACCACCCACCCATTAATTTCGTGGATTAGAGGTAATAATATGGCCGTGGGAGAAATAGCTCCAATATTTAAAATACCAGAAAATTACATAGAAAGTAAAATTGATAACAATGGAATTAACTTATACATACTCGCGCGTTGTATGCCATTTATGCCATGTAATAATGAATATCCCGACAGATGGTGGAATATTGCGCGTACAATTATCATAAGAAGTGCATATAATGCAAGAGTGATGAATGCTGTTGAATGCGCTGTTATGAGTGGAAGTTTTTACGGTTCATTTGCTTCTATCTTGAAAAGCAGAAAAGAAGTTTTTGAGAAGTTTTATAAATCTGAAAAAGATGAAGTTTTAAAGCGATGGCTAAGTAAACAAACTAATAATACTGTGGATATACCCAATATTGAAAAAGAGGAAGAGTATAATGGAGTGCTATTGACTTAATAGTAAATTTTAAAAAAGCAACAACTATTAGCGGAAGTGCAAAATCAGTCAGTCAACAAATACCTTTGTAAGAAAATTTTGATCTTTTAAAATAAGCTAAATGAAACAGAGAGACTTTGATATATGAAACGAGGTATGAGTTCTATCTGTAGTTCTAATCTTATAAAGCTTATTTATAGAGCATTTCTTGGCTCTGTTTTTTTAAATGTGTAAATTTTAAGATAAGCATTAAATTCTGCCCTCAAATTTTATCAAAAAGTGAGCTGCTTCTCACCAATTTTGGATGCTCTATTGCATTTGCTGTAAAGTAACAAACAACACAAAGTTTTTTCATATGATGAATTTTGCAGTAATTATTTGTAGATAGAATCAAGATTCTGTAACGTTATTAAGCTTTGCTAGAGCAAAAGTTGCTTTTTCTAAGATTGAAAAAATAAAGCTATATCTATTGATGGTAGTAGAGGTAATGGTGTTAGGATATAAGTTCTATAGCTTTCGCCCGCCACTTCTTTGATGACATATTTCCCAATTCTAGTTTGTAATAATTTATTCATATTTTTCCTTATAATACATATAAAAAAAGATAATGAGATATCTTTTTTGTCAATCTTTAAAAGAAAAAATAATAGTGAAGTTAGTATAATAGTGAAGTAAATGTGGTACCGAAAAAATACAACTTGATCTATATTAAATCTAATATTTATGACAGTATCAGAAAGGATGGTTAGGCTATAACACCCACACCAACTGCAAAATATTCCACTCCATCTCTACTATCATGTTATTCTCACAAGTTTGCGATATTCTTGACAGTATTATCTTCATTATTATATGATCATTATCATGATTCATTAGCCGATAGGGCTAATTATCACATAATAAAAAAATATCTAAGAGAGATAATATGAAAGATAGCACTATTACCACAATAGATACAAGCAATTTAGATTATAGTATCGCAAACGAAGAGATGGAAGATATTGAAGCATCTAATATCATAAAATCGATTGTCAAGCAGTTAAAATCAGGAAATGAAGCAGCTGCAATAGAGATGATATTGGACAATATCCAGCATATAAATACTCCTCATTCCTTTAGTGGCAAGACTTTGTTACACTACGCAGCGAACTATGGTCATGCTAATGTTGTGGAGCTATTGCTTGATCGTAGTCCAGAGTTGTTATACGCTCTAGATCCAGTCGGTGGATGTCCTATACATAGTGCTGCTGCGGGTGGTGATGCAGAGATTGTGAAGCTTATGATGAGCATCAATCCTCTTATTATTACTTTGGAAAATGGCATACAAGACAATCCACTTCATACTGCGATGAGATTTGGAAACGTTAACTTAATTCCATTACTGCTCAATACCGACGAGTCTGATCAAGAGCCAATCATCAGTTCAGATGGTAACACATATTATGATGATAATATCATGCTTAGTATACATGTAGCGGAACTTCAAAATGAGTTTGGAGAGCGCTATTACGATTATCTTGATAACGTAGAGGAGATGAATTTAGTCTCATTCTTTAGCGTGTAGTTCTTATCACTCACTTCTTCAAATAAAATACTTGAAGTTGTAATATAGATTATGTTACCATTGTAGGTGTGGTATTAATTTTTAGAGGGGGAGGGTATTGTTATGGATGGAAAGGATAGCGATATGAAGTACAATAAAGGGCAAAAGAAAGAGGAGGGCAAAGCTGAAGTGGATGGGGAAAATAATGTTACAGGGATTGTTATTAATCAAAATGGAAAGCACGCCTTAATCAGCGATAAAGGAGTAGATCCACTGCGAAATAGAGTGACAGTAGGATTCGAGATTGAGGGCATTGGCTATGTCGAGTTCGAAACAAAAGAAGATCTAGAATCTTATGCTAAAACCATTGTAAAAAGCCAGATATATGATTTAGCAACTGCACTAGGTGCAGAGTCTTATATGCCAGAGGATTTTGAGAATGCTGATCCAGCTTTTGGTTATGTAATGAAAGATAAAAAGAAAATATTTGGTCTCTACTTAGACACTCCACCAAAGATGCAAAAGCTAGAGAGCAGGGAAGACAGG
>NZ_JAJBJC010000391.1 GCF_021811825.1 Candidatus Anadelfobacter sociabilis
CCTCCTCTCTTCCCTCTCTTTTCGCCTTGTGCATATCAATCTCACGTGTTTCCTCTAAACTTGCCATGTAGCTTAAGAAGTCTAGGTGTTTTTCGTAGTCACCTCGTTCGTCTTGTGACATGTTCATCGTAGCGAATACTGTCTTTGCTTTAATGAGACCTTTTGCAGTGAAATTATCTTTGATTTCACTGTTCTTGAGGAAATAGATCCATTCATCGAGAGTGTTTTTTGCATAGTCGTTGAATTGGTTTACTTTGAGAAGGTAGTATTCTGGATATATGTCGGAGATGCTATTTTTACTGTATTGTTGTTTTTGTATAGTACTTAGTTGTAGTTCATCGTGTTTATTCATACCTATGAAGTTTGTTGAACCACGGTATATGTAATCTTCACCATGACCTAGATCGAATGTTACTATGCTGATAGAAATCACCTTTTTGATAT
>NZ_JAJBJC010000010.1 GCF_021811825.1 Candidatus Anadelfobacter sociabilis
ATTAAATTGCATAAAATGCATATGTTGAAAAGCACTACTTTAGTCGATAAAATGCAAAGCAATTTACATATGAAAAAGCAGCTTTTAGATATGATAATAAAATCAATAAACATCGCCACAAAAAATTACTATAGATTACACAAACAAAAGCTTGTTCATTCTGATAAGCTACTATCAAGCTATTCTTATAAAAATGTCTTACGTCGTGGATTCGTTGTTATACGAGATATTGAACATAAAAATATCATTCCCAGTGCTGATCTTTTAACCAATGGAGAGCAAATCATACTAGAATTTTTTGATGGACAAAAAATTGTGCAGATTATAAAATAATCGATTGATCAACAACATATAGCAATAGCAAGAATAGGTAAAAGAATCAATTTAGTGGATTTAGCCTTTAATTTATGAATAACGTACAATAATTTTTTACATCACAGATGAAGATTAAATTTCCATAATTTCAGCACTTTTCTCACTTAGCACTGCATCTACTTTAGTTATGTGCTGATCTGTTAATTTCTGCACCTTTTCTAAACACAATTTAGTCATATCTTCTGATATTTCCTTCTTTTTTTCTTTATTTTTAAAATCATCTATTCCATCTCTTCGTATATTTCGTATTGCTATCTTACATTGTTCACAATACTCTTTTGCTTTTTTTACAAATTCCTTTCTTCTTTCTTCACTTAAGTTCGGTAATTGCAACTTAATTATTTGACCATCAGTAATCGGATTTAAACCTAACCCAGAACTTGCAATAGCTTTTTCAACAGATTTTACTATACTTTTGTCCCACACCTGTACGATTAAAATTCGTGATTCTGGTGAAGTTATTGTGCTAACTTGATTGATTTGTAGTAGATCTCCATATGCTTCTACCTTAATAGGATCCAAAAGAGATATCGAAGCTCTGCCAGTTCTCAAACTATTAAGAGAATGGTATAAATTATCAATCGCACTATCCATTCTTTTTGATATGTTATCAAAAATCTCTCTATTTTCTTCTTGCATAAATTATTACCATTTTATAGTATAACATGGGTATTTGATATTTTGAATGTTATTTCTATTAAATAAACTGCCCCATATATAGCTTCTATCTCTTGATATTTGTTTTGTAAATATTAAATTTGTGAGATATAGTTTTTCTGTTTTTACTAATTTTAAATAAAACTAACCAAATAGTTATAGTTTAATAACAGTTAGGTCGCTAACAACAAAATGATTAGCAATAATTGAATATGAAAAGAGTTACAACACAAGTAAAACAAGTATTAGATAATTATGCTGGAATGCCATCTGGCGTATTAACTAATTTATGCAATATATTGATGCATGGAAAACTCTCTGGTACAGGGAAAATGCTTATTCTCCCAGTTGATCAGGGCTTTGAGCACGGACCTGATGAAAGTTTTGCATCAAATCACTTTGCATATGATCCAGAATATCATGCACAACTCGCTATTAACTCTGGATTAAGTGCATATGCAGCACCACTTGGTATGTTAGAGACTGTAGCAGCTAAGCATGCTGGTGAAATTCCTCTAATACTTAAGATGAATAATGCAAATAAATTAACAAATCCCCAAAATGAGCCAGATCAAACGCTAACAGGATCGATAAATGATGCTCTTTATCTAGGCTGTAGTGCTGTGGGACTTACTATTTATCCTGGCTCTGATAGATGCAGTGAGATGATAAGAATTGCATCAGAAGTTATATGCGAAGCAAAGGCTGTTGGACTACCAACTGTTATTTGGTCTTATCCTAGAGGCTCCGGTTTAACAAAAGAAGCGGAAAATGCTGTTGATGTCATAGGGTACGCTGCACATATTGCAGCTATTATTGGAGCTCACATTATTAAAGTTAAAATACCTAGTGAAACTATTTTATCAAAAAAATTACAAAATAAATACAAAGAATACGGCATTAGAACCTCATCAATGAGAGAAAGAATTGCACATATCAAAAGATGTGCTTTTGATAGAAAGAGGATAGTGCTTTTCTCAGGCGGTACCTCAAAAGATTTAGATACGCTATATGGAGAAATTGAAACAATAAGGGATGGGGGTGGTGATGGTTCTATAATAGGACGTAATACATTTCAAAGACCTCAAAATGAAGCAATGACTATGCTAGACAAAATAATATCTATATATACCCACTCCAAAGCTTGACGCATAATATGATAAGTGCATATTTATGCGAATATGTAAATTAATTTATACAAAAATTTTTCCTTTATTCCTATATGCTAAGATTTTCGTTATGGAAAACTACTATTATATGTTTAGCTTGTCTTTCGAGTATAATCTTTTCTATACCAACTATTTTTCCTAGTAAAGTAAGTTTCTTACCGAATACTAAAGTACAGCTAGGTTTAGATCTTAAAGGTGGCGCTTCTCTTGTGCTAGAAGTGGATTTTATTCAGTATTATAGGGAAAAATTACAAAATACTATAGATTCTCTACGTAAAACTCTAAATAAGTCTAATATTTATACTCAATATATGTCACTAGATATTGATGCAGAGAAAAATATTTATTCTATTAGGGTTAAGTTTAGTAAAAAGTCTAATATTGTGAATGCTATTAACAACGAGATAGAAAGTAGCACTAATACTATCGATCAATATTTGATTAATGATAAAGAATTGAAAAAAGTACGATCTATTATTGCAAATGCTCTAGATAGCGCAGATTTTGAATTAAAACAAAATTACTCAGATGCATCAGTATGGACTATAGTGCTTGGGTCAAATATTATACAAACAACAAGAAATAATTTATTAGGACAAAGTCTCGAAATAGTAAGTAGAAGAATAGATGATATCGGAACAAAAGAAATTGATTTACAACGTCAAGGTAGTGAGAAAATTTTACTTCAAGTACCTGGCACTTATGATACTTCTGATATAAAAAGAATGCTCGGCAAAACTGCAAAATTGACATTACACCATGTTTTAGAGGGGAGTTATAATTCAAGAGATTTACTGCCTCTTGGATATAAATTGTTACAAATTGAAATCTCAAAATCTCACAAGAATAACCACTCTCAAGAAGAGTATGATAATGATGAAATATATATAGACGAACATAGGAATGAAGAATTAAGATTTCTTGCAACTAGTATTAGACCATCGATGTCTGGTGATATGATATTGAATGCTTATGCTTCCATACAAGAAGGACAACATGTAGTAAACTTAAAATTTACAAATATCGGTACAAAAATTTTTGCTGATATCACATCAAAAAACATAGGAAAAATATTGGCTATAGTGCTAGACAATAAAATAATAAGTGCTCCTTATATTAGAGAGCCTATTCTATCAGGCACATGCGTAATTTCGGGCAATTTTACTGCTAATTCCGCAAATGAACTTGCTACTTTACTAAGAGCAGGAGCACTGCCAGCTCCTCTTAAAATCGTTGAAGAACGCACAGTTGGACCAACGTTAGGTCAAGATTCAATAAAAGCAGGAACAAATGCTATTATTATAGCCAGTATTTCAGTAATAATATTCATGATATTATTTTACGGTATATGGGGAGTCTTTGCAAACATCGCATTAATATTTAATGTATTAATGATTTTTGCAATATTCGGCATTATTGGAGCTACCTTAACACTACCTGGTCTTGCTGGTATAGCATTAACATTAGGAATGGCAGTAGATGCAAATATTTTGATATGCGAACGTATACGAGAAGAATATACAAAACATCAATCTTTGTTACACTCAATAGAAAGCGGTTATAAAAGATCATTTACCACAATTATAGATTCAAATTTCACTACAATAGCTGCAGCAATTGTACTATATATTTTTGGAATAGGTCCGATTAAAGGATTCGCTATAAGCTTAACTATTGGGATCTTATGCTCAATTTTTACATCAATTTATATCACAAAATTACTTGTGATAACAGCATATCGAATATTTAAATTTCAAAAATTAGGATTGTAGTCATAAATTAAATTTCCACAAATCATAGGAAGAAGAGGTACTGACTTTGAGAGATTATGATCACTAATAAAATATTTTGATTTATCAAATATATGCTCAGTTATATTCTAATTTTGTACAAATTATCAATATATTACAAAATTATCTCTCTAGCATTTTCTAATTGCAGTTTACATCTTAACTAATATCTAAAAGATTATGAAAATCTAAATCATAAATTATACATTAGAGTATTTATATATGTGAAAAAGATATTAAATCGAATATGATGTAACTAAATAGATGACTATAGAAGTAGCGTTAGATGCATTTTATCTCTAATCTTTTAGCCCAAGTTTTTTAATATACTAAATCAAGGAGCTATGCTCTTTATATTAAGGGATTGTTCCTTCATAATCTTTTACCACTTACTTGCCAAATCTTACTATGTAACTCATACACTTTATAAACACAGTAGTCACGAAATCATACTGATATATATATGCTAAATTCCTTTAAGTCGTATTATAAATTTTTGAAATATCATTGTCACTAATTCCTGATTTTTTTCGTTTTTTTATATATTTAAGAATTTCTAGCAACAGCAGATTTTGTGATATATATATATCCATACTTTGGTATGGATCACTTCACAAACGTATTAGCTATTCCGCTTAGTCCTTTTCTTCTGCTGATTTTTATCTCGAATCACCTACTATTCTCTACTTTCTCGCTACTTACAATCAATTTTTCATCTGATAATTGTGCTAGTAGAGAAGTATAAAATACAACAATTAATCATAAGGGCTTCAAAATACATCTGAATACGAATATAGCCCGCACCGATGATAATGCATTTGTAACATCAACTATGGTAATATACCAAACCATTAGTACTTTATAAAAAAGATTAGTATAGGTAAAAGCTATTGTTGAAGTAATACTAATTATAAAGCTTCGAGGAGCTTTTAAAAGAGCGAGTACAATATTTACAATATTTTATAAAAAGAAAAATTATAAAAAGAAAAATTTGAAAACAATTTTCATACTCTTAAAATAGTTCGCTGATATTTTTTCTATTTTCTACTCTTTGTTTTTTATGCGTGTATAAATGTTTTACAATATATAATGGCCTACCTTTTACTTCATCATATATTCTAGATATATACTCTCCAAGTATCCCAATAGCAGCAAACTGTAATCCGCTACAAAGTAATATTGCTACTAATTCAGTATTATAATCATAACTCAATATCATAGCAAATGCGATAACCAATAATATTATTGCTAAATAAAACCAAATTTTTAATGGTAAAGTTGAATATCCTATTACTGCATCATAAGCTAATCGCATTAAAGACCTATAATTAAATCTTGTTTTTCCTAGTTTACGATTGGGTCTATCGTATAATATATTTGTGGTATTAAATCCAACCCAAGCAAAAAGCCCTTTCATCATGCGATTTTTTTCTGGAAATTGATTGATATAATCCACTACTTTACGATCCATTAATCTAAAATCTCCTACATTTTTGGGAATCTCTATATTCCCAATTTTATTAATAAACCAATAGAAGAATGCTGCTGTTCCCTTTTTTATTTGTGTATCTCCATCACGCTTTCTACGCATTGCAAGTACCACATCATAACCTTTATTCCACTCTTTTACCATTTTTTCGATTAATTCAGGAGGATCTTGGAGATCAATATCTATAGGAATTATAGCTTCACCCTTAGCATATTTGAGTCCCGCGCTCACCGCTGCTTCTTTACCAAAATTTCGAGAAAAATCGACAATTACCACTTTATCATTATTTTCATAACACATAATAAGTTGTTTTAAGGTATCATCTGTGCTTCCATCATTAACGAATATTAACTCCCAGTCGTCTGTAATCTTATTCAAGTCCTTTAATATTCTTGAAAAGAATATATCAACGGATTGTGCCTCATTAAATACTGGAGCAACAATGGATATCAATGGTTGTTTTTTTTGCATGTAATATTAGGTGCTATAATCCAAAAATCTATGATGAAAAAATTAGCGATATCTTAACAACGCTGTTTAATTAATAACCAAACAGCAACTGATACTCAATATAATCAGATGATTCTATCATACAGATCATTTTGATACTATTTCTCTAAAATAAATTTATTCTAAAATAAATATGTATATCAATTTATATAGCTTATCTATAACTTATACCTTAGTTTTTATATTCAGTCTTTATATTATATTTTTTGATAAATTCTGAAAGCTTCGCCTTATATTGGGATTTTATAATATTATGACAAAACGCTGCATTTATAGAATTTATAGACATTTCCACAACTTCCTCAGCTGTTAGTGGTAAAATTTCATCTGGAAATTCATATGCCTCACTTAACCCAGTTAATATTTTAATGACACTTTTTATACCAACACCACCAAGATGAGGATTGTCGGAACATAATGCTATTTTACAATGATGTTCCCGTAGCAGCTTAAAAATTGGGTGAAGATGTATGTGTTCTATATATTCAGCTATTCCTCCATCACTCTTTTTTGTAGGAATATTATCTTTAAGATGAATACAAGCTCCTAGCATCAAATTTATTATAGGGCTAATACATACTGTTATTCCCTTTTTTTTGATTTTACTGATTACTTCTAAGTCTTCTATCATTTGAAAACCGTGAGCAATTCTGGAAAGCTCTAAAGTATCTATAATATCTGATAAATGTTCAGATCCTATTCCCTCTCCTCCGTGCGCTTCACATCCGAACCCTAAAGCTTTAGCTTTTTCGTAACCAGCTTTTAGGTGTATAGGCCATCCTGCAGGATCTTTTTCATGTCCAGCAGATTCTATACCTACAAATAATCCATGCGCTACCTCTTGCGCTTCAATAAGCCAATCTACAGCTTCAAGAGCTCTTTCATGTGTAGAAAGATTACTTTGAGCTGCTTTTGTTTTATTAAAGCAATTGAGGAATCTAATATAAACACCATGAGCTTCAAAATTTTGCCTAATAGAGTTAAGCAAGAGAAAAAAGCACTTACGCGCTTCTTTGGGTTTCTTGTTATAATAAATATTATGTGCTATCTTTATATTTTGCTGTAATTCTGTATAGAATATTTTATTCTCGGTAGCTTCTTTAAGGTATGAGTCGAAAATAAGTCTTATATCATCTTCGTTTTGTATTCCACCCGGAGGAAATCTATGTCCCTGTACTGTAGCCATTACTCTGTCAAAATCCTTAAAGCTACGGTGTTCTATATGATATGCGAGGTCTATCGGTTTATAATTGTTATCAAATAAAATCTTATCATCATTAGCATTTTGAAAGATATCAGAATAGTGTTCATGTGGATTATTGATTGAGAGAGATTTGGGACCATTGTGCCACACTCTCTGATTTTGACCGGTTGTGATAGTAATGAACCCATTCCTTACACCTAACTCCCACGCTACAGCGGGCGATATAATTCCAGGCAGGTGCACATGTATATCAGTAACAGGTATATCTATAAGCATCTCATTAGTAAATTTTGTCCCAACAGTGCTCATTATTATTAAATCATTTTTCTCTACATTATGTTAACAACAAACCACCACTACCATAGAGTCTCAAGTGTATATATTTTCATATTACAGTCAAGTTTTTACTGATCTTTATTTTGTAAATCACTAATGTACTTGTAAATGAGTTTTTAAATTAGATTTTTTGTATTAAACTCCTGGTTTCGTTAATGTTTCGTATAGCATTAAGTGGTAGTTTTTGAAGTTTTGTGGAAAACAATAACCACTACCCAACCTCTTATCCGATTCCTCCACATAAAATATCAGCTTTGTTATATAAACTTTTGTTACATCAATATAACATAAGTAAGTTTCCACGACATAAAAAGCAGGGAATAATAGCGACCTTATCTTTAGGGATCATCCACATCTCTAAAAGCTTACGTTGTGATGATACAAAGTAACGTATTACAACATTCGTTATAACTTTTTTGTGCTTTCTCAAATAAGCTAACTTTGGTGAAAACTTTTAAATATACCGCACTAATGATACTTAGAAAGATGAAACTATTTCTACTTATTATCGATTATGCTATACTCACTCTATATGTAACGTCCTATACTTTAACAACTAAATAGTAAATAGAATGCTTTATTACGTAAGGTATTTGTTTTTTGGTATCACATCTATGGCATTTATTGCTATTTGCGGATTATTATATTTTGATTACGACACAGTAATAAGTGGTAATAATTATATAAAGCAGATGAATGATGATCTGCTTATACATAGTAATAAAGCAATACAATTGCGGAAAAAAGCACATCTAATGGATTTAGAAAATTATGAAAAGCTTAATAACACCATATATGGCGCTGATTTCTATAATATAACAGATAATAGTGAATATTATAATATCAACGCAGATTCTGTGAGAAAGAACGGTAATTTTATTGAATTAGATAATATAAAAAGCATGCTACAAATTAGTTCACATGAACGACTTATGTTAACAGCGCATAGTGGTAATATGAATATTATAAATAAAACACTTTATGCAAATGGTGGAATATCTTTTGGTGCAAGTTTGGATAGTACAAGGTGTAAAAGATTCTATAAAAAATGCAGCCATCACAGCAATAATACCAAAATGGTGCAGTACAACGTGTATGCGGATGAAATACATGTAGATTATCCAAAATATCTAATAAATGTACGTGGTGGAGTAAAGATGAAATCGTATGGAATAAATATTTCTTCTACCAATATGAAAATGAATATAAAAAAAAAGTTGGCCGCTTTTAATGGTAAAGTACGCATTGATATAATGATGGACGAAAATGTACCATTGACCTAATTATAGATTTCTGGAGTTATGATCTTATAAATTTTAAGCATTAAATTCCCTTCTTTTTATCACGCATTTCCTTGGATTATTGTGCGTATATCAAATTCGATAAAGCTATATTTATGTAATTTTTAAAATTTTCTCTAAACTAATATTTCCTCTATACATAGAACTTATATTAAATAAATCTACAAATTTCCTTAGAATCTGCCTTGAAAATACTTAGCGCTCAGCTAATCTCTTGAGGATGATGGTGATCGTATTGATATAGACAATATGTTTAGAGGTCTTGGGATTGTATTCATAATCCTTATTCTCTTATTATATTGCAAATAACTAAAATGTATTCGATTAAACACAGACCCAACAATATCAACAGGTATGATATCATAATGAGAATATATCGAGATGTACTTTTATCATCATAATTTGCAGATGTCGAGATAATATGTATATAAAAAGATATGATACACTAGATACGTAAAGCGAAACATTACACTAAGCACCAATCTCTTTAAATACCCTAACTATTGGTGATCCCGGCGCGATTCGAACGCGCGACCTACTGATTAAAAGTCAGTTGCTCTACCACTGAGCTACGGGACCATAATTACATAATGGTCAATATAGTACTCAAACAAAACAAAAACCATGATACCTCTATAACATAAAACTTATATCAGATAAAGACTAAATTTCATTTATTATTAAATCGTCAATAGCCAAAAATAAATATTTGATAAGATTAATACGCAAATGAATGTAATAATTCTCCTTCTAAACTGTTTTGAAATCCTTTAGTTATTTTGACTTTAACTATATTGTTCATTATCTTTTGTTGAAATTCTAATGGTATTTCAACAAATACTGATTGCATGTAAGGTGATTTACCTATAAGTTGCCCTTCCTTTTTTCCATTTTTTACAAATAAAATCTCCATTTCTTCTCCCACTTTACTTTTGTTAAATTGTAGCTGCTTTTTGCAGATTAACTCTTGTAATTTTTTAAGGCGTTGATTTTTAATATTCTCTGATATCTGGTTGATCATTTTTGCAGCGGGAGTGTTAGGACGAGGACTGTATTTGAATGAAAATGCTTGCACATACCCTACCCTATCAACAAGATCTAATGTTTCATTAAAATCTTCCTCCGTCTCTTCTGGATATCCTACTATAAAATCCGAAGAAAAAGTGATATTTGGACAGTTATTCATAAATTTTTCAATAACTCTATAGTAGAAATCTATGTCGTGTTTACGGTTCATTGCACGCAATACTTTAGTTGAACCAGATTGCGCTGGAAGATGTACAAATGGCATTAATTTTGGTTCTAATGCATGCATCTCGTAAAGACCACTTTCATCCATATCTATTGGATGTGATGTTGTATAGCGTATGCGCTCTAATCCGGATATTTTAGCTACTTCGCTTATCAATTTTCCAGCATTCCACCTAGATTGCCCATGATAGATGCCATTATAGCTACTAAAATTTTGACCTATAAGCGTTATTTCTTTTACACCACTATCCACCAATTTTTCTGCCTCAATCAATATTTCTTTCACAGATCTTGAGTATTGTCTACCTCTTGTATACGGAACAACACAAAAATGACAAAATTTATCACATCCTTCTTGAACGGATAGGAATGATGAAATACTAGATAAGTGATCAAAATTAACTATTGTATCGAATTTACTTTTTGCATCAAAACTCAAATCACTCACATGCCTTGTTCCGCGCTCTACTTTCTCTATTAAAGACATTATTTTATAGTACGCATGCGAACCGACAACAATATTTACTATAGGCGCTCTCTTCATTATACGCTCTCCTTCATATTGAGCAACGCAACCAGAGACTATCACTATTGCGCTAAATTTTTTTACTAAAGCTATTCTTCCTAACTCAGCATATATTTTTTCAGTTGCTTTTTCTCGTATATGACATGTATTTAATACAATAACATCAGCTTCTTCCTGACATTTTGCTTCTTCCATGTCGTTTGCTAAAAATATTGCAGAGATTTTCGTAGAATCATAAACATTCATCTGACAACCATATGTACGAACTAAAAATTTTTTCTTCATTTTTTTCTAAAAAACTGATTACTACTTACATCTTTTATAAAACATTTAATGATCGATAACTCAATAAATTAATATATAGTATTATATTAAATATTGATGCAATGCCCTTTTATTTTTTTTCTACATTAAATTTTTCTTATCTACAATATAATAACTAGTTAGAATATTGTATTTTGTTATTTTTTAGACGCTCTTGGGTGATATTTAAAATATTCACTAGCTAATCGAGTGTGACTAATTTTTGTATATCTCTCCGTTGAGGATAAACTACTATGCCCCAAGAGTTCTTGTAATATTCTTATATCTACTCCATGATCTAGTAGATGTGTAGCAAAGCAATGCCTAAATGAATGCGGAGAAGTAAAAAATGGTAATCCTGATGCAGTACGCAACAACCTTATCTTAGTTCTAAATACATCTGGATTTAACTGCTTACCTTGTTTTCCACGAAAAATTGGATCATTAATTGCAAGATGAAATGGGCAGAACTCAATATAGCGTAATACCGCATCCTTCACTTGCGACAATATCGGGACTGTCCTTTCTTTTTTTCCTTTGCCACATATTGTGATAAAATCAACACTTTGTTTTAATGCATTTGTTGTAATTGATAACACCTCACTAATACGCATTCCACATCCGTATAGTAGCATTAAAATAGCATAATCTCTAGCATTAATCCATTCTTCAGTATCATTGTTTAATCTATTAATTTTACTTATTGCTTCTCTTACTTCTGCTTCTGTTAATGCACGTGGTAATATTGCTACACCCTTTTTTGTTTTTAATATATTTATTGCATCATTTTTTTTTCCATGATACTTGGTCATGTAATCAAAAAAAACGCGTATCGCAGAAATTGCGCGCGCATTTGACACAGGTTTGATATTTTGTTGTTGTCTAAACATTAGCCATGCCCTTAAGTCGCGCACACTTATTGTTTCTAATGATAGAATGTCTGATGTACCATAAAAAAATGAAAAAAACTGCTTGAGATCATTCCTATAGGCTCTAATGGTATGTAAAGAGTAGCCCTTTTGATGACTCAAATATGTCAACCATTCGCGTATATGAGCTTTAAGATTATCATTCATGATGATCGGTATTTTTGTCATTTTATGGCTTATTTACTAGTATAATACCAGATACATAGAAAGCAAAGTGTTATATTTTCTCTGTAAATTTTAATAACTTTTGCTTAAGTTTATACGCGTGGATCTCGAATGTTGCTGTATTAATATTTTGTTTATATCCCCATATATGGAACAATATCTCTTGTTTATTCATTTCTGTTATATCTATAAGAGAAATGTGATTCTCTATTAAATATTTCAGTAATTCAGCTTCTTTTTCTGTAAGACTCTCAACTTCATAACTTCCTTCGGCTTTATAGAGCTTACGTGCGTGATAATCGAATATAACATTATCATCTATGTAATATCTGTAATTTATGAATCTGAAAATAGTAGAAATTAACCCACGAATATCAATCGGCTTTTTAAGTATGCATCTATTATCTGTACCTATAGTAATAATTTTATTTTTTGTGCAAAACTGAGTTTCATTTTGAAAAAATTTTTCCACTTCATCAAAATTATCTATAGATTTTACCTCCCATAAGATCACAGTATTAGTATTATTAGATACATTATGTTCTAATAATGATACTCGATTCGTTAATTCGTCATTCCATATATCTTCAATTAGAATATGATTCATTAATGGCAAAGTGCTTAAAAGTGTACAGAGTGCGCTAGTTTTTGTTGATTTGACAATTATTAAATGTGCTCTATTACGGCTCTCGAGGTAGTTTTTGTGACAAATATTGTAAATATTACTCATAAGCTGCTAACTACGCAATACACTATTCATAAATAGTGACCAATTTCTATTTAATATAAATTCAAAATTATTAATAATTTTATCTCTTATCTTGTTGATTAATATCATCTCAACTTCACTAAAATCACTTAAAACATACTCTGGCACCTGATCTTTAGCATTTGGTCGTCCTATACCAATTTTTAATCTACTGTAGTTATCACCTATAAAGGAAGATATCGATTTGATGCCATTGTGCCCTCCACTCCCCCCCCCCTGTTTTATTATTACCTTTCCAAGTGGAAGATCTAAATCATCATGAATCACTAATATTTCTTCCATCTGTATTCTATAAAAATTACTTATTGATTGGACAGCTTCGCCTGATAAATTCATATAAGTGTGAGGTTTGAACAATATAATATTTTTAAAAGAATGAACTTCATTACTCATAGGAAATATGTTGTTAGCATTAATAATAGCTAATATTCCCATAAATTTCTTATTTAATACAAATTTCCCAGATAAGTACGACGCGAGCGCATCAACCATCATGAATCCAACATTATGACGATTTAATCTGTATCTATCGCCATAATTCCCTAATCCTATAATCAACATTTAAAGATACAAAAATAATGGAATAATGTAAAAATTAAAAATTTATGATAGATTATTTATCCTTGGTTATTGAAAATTCTTATCAGCAATCCTATACTATATATGGTATTTATGGAATTGTTATTTTCTCAAAATATTTAACTTTGCAATTATGGAAAAGATTATTGGTATAGATTTAGGAACGACAAATTCTTGCGTTTCAGTGATGGACGGGAAAAATCCACGTGTTATAGAAAATTCAGAAGGCGCGAGAACCACTCCGTCTATCGTTGCTTTTACTGATAAAGAAAAATTAGTTGGCTATCCCGCTAAGAGGCAGTCTGTGACTAATCCAGAAAATACAATTTTTGCAGTTAAAAGACTAATAGGTAGAGTTTTTACCGATCCTAGAGTTGCTGATTTAAAACAAAAAGCTCCTTATAAAATAGTAGGAGCTGATAATGGCGATGCTTGGGTAGAAATTAAAAATGAAAAATACGCACCAAGTCAGATTAGCGCAATAATATTGCAAAAAATGAAAGAAACTGCTGAAGCTTTTTTAGGTGAGCGAGTAACCAAAGCTGTCATTACTGTTCCAGCTTATTTTAATGATGCTCAGCGTCAAGCTACGAAAGACGCTGGGCGCATTGCCGGTCTTGATGTTCTGAGAATTATAAATGAACCTACTGCGGCAGCTCTAGCATATGGTCTTGATAAGCAACACAACAAAACTATAGCGGTATACGATCTTGGTGGAGGTACATTTGATATATCGATTCTCGAGATAGGTGACGGTGTGTTTGAGGTTAAATCTACTAACGGTGATACTTTTCTTGGAGGCGAAGACTTTGATCTAGAGATACTCAAATTCTTATGCGAGGACTTTAAACGTAAAGAGGGCATAGATTTGATGAAAGATCTACTTGCTTTACAGCGCCTAAAGGAAGCTGCAGAAAAGGCAAAAATTGAATTATCTAGTGCTCTCGAAACCGATATAAATCTACCATATATTACGGCCGACGCATCAGGACCTAAGCATCTAAATATCAAATTGACGCGTTCAAAATTGGAAAGCATTGTTAATCACCTTGTGGAGCGTAGTATCGAACCTTGCCAAAAGGCGCTCAAAGATGCTGGTATAACGGCCGACAAGATTGACGATGTTGTGCTGGTAGGTGGTATGACAAGAATGCCAAGTGTTGTGCAGCGTGTAAAGGACTTTTTTGGTAAAGAGCCGAATAAGAGCGTCAATCCCGATGAAGTAGTGGCGATTGGTGCCGCTATCCAAGGAGCTGTATTAAGTGGAGAAATGAAAGATATAGTATTGCTTGATGTAACCCCTCTTTCTATAGGTATTGAAACTTTGGGTTCTGTATTTACACCACTAATTCCAAGAAATACTATAATTCCTACAAAAAAGAGTCAAATCTTCTCCACCGCAGAAGACAATCAAACGGCCGTGACTATTAGAGTATTTCAGGGGGAGCGTCCTATCGCTACAGATAATAAGCTTTTGGGGCAATTTAATCTAGAAGGATTGATGCCAGCGAGACGCGGTATGGCTCAAATAGAGGTTACTTTTGATGTGGATGCTAATGGTATATTACATGTATCAGCCAAAGATAAAGCTACAAACAAAGAGCAGCGTATTACGATCCAGTCATCTGGTGGTTTAAGCGAGGCGGAGATTCAACAAATGGTAAAGGATGCTGAGATAAATGCTGCTAATGATGCGCAACGAAAGCAGCTTATAGAAGCTAGACATAAAGCTGATAATGCTATTTATTCTGCAGAAAGCAATATTAAAGAATTCGGTGACAAGATCCCAGCTGATGTAAAAAAGTCTATAGAAGATGCGATTGCCGATATAAAAAGTATATCTGAAAGTGAAGATATAGTAGCTTTAAATACAAAAACTGAAAATTTACTTAATATATTGATGAGAGTAGGCGATAATGTGTACTCATCTACTCAAACTGCCGAGAGTGAATCTACTGGTGGCGAAGCGCAGAATAAATCTGACATGCATAATGAAGAGAGTAAAGTTGTTGATGCAGAATTTGAAGAGACGAAAAAAGATGACCAAGAGTCAAAGTAATTTTCACAAATATTACTTTGGTAATTGGTAATACATACTATTTAGGTGATGTGATGATATAAAATATACATAGATAGAAAATCTGAATGGTTCAAATGGAAAATATATAAATATGGATTTATAGAAATGGAGAATTTAACAAAATTTTCCATTTGAGCTGTGTGTTATATTATTGTGTTCAACAATAATCTCGATAAGTAGATCTATTTCTATTATAATGAGAATTTTGCCAGTCTTCATTATATGTCTTTAACTAAGCTTTGATTATATCTGGATTTTAGAATTCACAAAAGTTCACAAAAATTCACAAAATATATGCAATATAGATGTAGAGATATGATATTGATTGCGTTGCTTGTATAACAAAGACCTCAAAAAACAATGGTCAATAGCAAGTAATAAAGTTTTTATACTCCAAATAAAATTCCGTCTAAAAGACCAAAAAAACCCCTATACAGGGTGCGTGTCAAGCTTGGTTGAAGGGATATTAATATAAAAAGTTCACAAATATATAGATAAATATAAGATTTATCATTCCTCATATCTTGACATAATTATTTACTCTGGATTATATTTCTATATAAAAAAATACAACAAATACAACAAATATAAGATTTATTTCTACGATTCTTTACTGTTCTTTATCTTCGCTTTCTCTCTCGGAGTAGATGAATGTGTTTATCGTTTACTCTGCACACTAACTAAAAATTTCTCTATTTGTGCTGGCGTTATTCCTCCTTCTATTTTATGACCATTAATGAAAAAGGTAGGCACCATATTTACGTTCATTATATCGATTGCATAACGTATATTTTTTTGAATTGAATTACTAGTTTTCAATGTATTGATACAGTGCATCGTATTATGTTCAAGTAAATTATTTGTTTGAACAATATATTGAATCATAGAATCCTCGTTATCTTGATTCATCCACTCGAATTGTGATCGCATCAACAAATCAAAAGTTTTAAAAAAATTTGATGAACATTCTAAATATAGAGATGGGACAGTTGATTTATATATGATAGGTATTTCACGTAAAACGTATTGTACTTTACAAGTATCTATATATTTTTTCTTTATTTCTAAAAAGTAGAAAGAATACCATAAGAAACATTTAATACACCCTAAAGAGGAATAATGAATTAATATGTTATCCGCATCTTTACATCCTAATATATGATCATATTTGAAAATATTTTTACATAATTGTTGTGATTTTTGCGTCTTAACCACTATATTTGATGGAAGCGCGATATTGTTATGAATAATTTGTCGAAACTGTAAGCTTTGATGATTTTCTATTGTATAAGCATTATCTATAGTAATAATTTGCAATATGAAGATTAATGATATTGCTTGAGCACATTTACTGAGCATACTTCGTGTCTTTATTATCATGCAATTTTTTATATATGTATATAAATATAACATACTCTAATCAATGTACTATCTAAATTGATTTATATATAACGCATTGCGATACGCATCATTTGTCTATTATTGCTCCTTTATTAAGATCTTTCTTCATCAATAGATAAATTTAAGAAAAATTGTAGCAAAATATTATATTTTTTGATATATAAGCTAGTAAGTCGATTATATTAACACATTTTAATATAGTGATTATCTTTTTTCATCAACCAACTATTATTAATGCAAAATATGTCAGAAAAAATAGATCACATGCTTGTTAAGGAGCTCAGAGAAATCACAGGTGCTGGTGTTATGGACTGCAAAAAAGTCCTTGCAGAGGCAAAAGGCAATATTAAAGATGCAATTGATATATTGAGAAAAAGTGGTATTGCTGGCGCAAGTAAAAAAGCTGATAGAGTAACAAAAGAAGGTGCTATAGCAATTTGTATTAGTGATGATGGAACTGAAGCATCTGTAATTGAACTTAATTCAGAAACAGATTTTGTAAGTAGAAATGAAAAATTTCAACATCTGATAAAAAAACTTGCCAAAGCAGCATGTATTTTTGATGGCGATATTTCAGAAAAGATTGATTTATTTAAAGATAATACAATTGTTGATGATTTGCCAGTGCACAATTTAATCTCAGAACACATAGCTATTATAGGAGAAAATATTAATCTACGTAGAGCTCAAAAGATAAAAATTAATAAAAATGGAATCATTGCGCATTATGTACACAATACACTGGGTGATAATATAGGCAAAGTTGGTGTGATTGTTGCAATTGAATCTGATGGTAATAAAGAAAGATTATCAGATTTTGGTAAGCAAATAGCAATGCATATCGCAGCTTTCAAACCAGAAACGTTGTATCCAGAACAGCTGAGCAGAGAAAGAATTGAGAAAGAGTGTGAGATATTTCGAGAACAAGCTAAAAATTCTGGTAAGCCTGATCATGTTATAGAAAAAATGGTTCAAGGGCGTATTCAAAAATTGTATGAAGAGATAGTATTGCTAGAACAACAATTTGTTATGGATAATAAGCAAAAAGTTAAGGATATTATTGCAAATCTTAGTAAAGAATTAAATACGAGTGTAAAGCTTGTTTCATTTATAAGATTTGGTTTAGGTGAAGAAATATTGTAGTAACACTCTACTATGATAATTTATTCTTGTTTATGTTATGATAGAAAAAATAACCTTTAGCGCATGACACATTGTTTTATTCATTAGATTGTCTAGACTGAATTTGTAATATTTTACAATACGGCTTTTTGTGTAATGGGGTTCATATTTTATGTATATTAGTGCTGAATAATTAAGGTATATTGGGAATTTATAGCATCTTGTCTCTAAATTTTTTCATCAATCAGCTATTGTAGCGATATATATATATCATTATCAATGGTAATAGAGAAAAATATCCAGTTGTAAAACACTTTAATAATATTTCACTATAATAGTAATCATTTATTTTTTTTAAATATTTGATTACACAAAGATTAGTGAATATAAAATTATTTAATCCAGTATTTATCATATACACTGCATAAAGAATTATATAAAAATTACACATTTAAGATTCATTCACCCAATGATATACAGAAAGTAGCGCAATTGATAAGGCAAAGTTAGCAAATATACTTGCCTTCAATGTGTGCAGGTACAAAAACAGTTCAATTATGTAAAAAACATTTTAATAAAACTCTATTAACCTAGCATAAGGCTTTACAAAAATACTTCATACTGCATGACGTAGATTTCATAAAGAGAGCATATCGTATTGTATCACATCTCGTATCAATCATAAATGCAATAATCCACTAAACCTAATGTTATGATGTCGTGCAAATGCACTAACAACACTATTGTATATAGTTATAGCATAATCATAATATGTAATTTGTGTGATTAGATTTATTAAAATTGCTCATAAAAAGCCTTATGTTATAACGAATTTTATATTAGTATAATATTTTCATACCATTACTTAATTATGCATACTACCTGCTGTTTATATCATAGCATAAAGTTGTCGCTACTTCTTTTTCTAGAGGATCCATTAACTCTTTTATCACTATTAAGCTTGTTGTAACCAGATCTTCACAATTTTTATTTTCTTCTTTTTCTAAGCGAGTATTAGTTGTATCAACTACATCCCTTCTAAAGGTACAAAGCCATCACATTTGGAATATTATATGATGATTCTACGCTTATTTTTTCTCACTGCCTATATCTTCTTCAATATTTACTTCAAGATTTAGACCAGATACTACATTACTATTCTAGTAGTAAGGATTTTTATGAAAAAATCTTCTCCTACATTGAATATCTCTAATGTATGGAAACATTAACTTGCTTCCTAAAAATTTCGATAAACCTCCTACATAGCATTATTTCTCTCCTTTTTGAAGAGTAAATGACAATCTTAGTATTTTCTTTCTTCGAGACGAAATACAAAATCACCTAAACCTTTACATTGCTCATTACAGCGTAATGCTCCTTTTTTAACCTCTTCTATCTATTTTGCTATTATTATTTCGAATTCAATCCGATCCATAATCCTTTATTGTTCTGCTATTTCTCCTATGGATTCATCACCTACATAGTGCACCAGGTCATTATACAATCTACTCTTTTTAAATCATATCAAATAATCTTTCAATAATATTTATTTTTCTCTCTGTATCTATAGCAATTTTTTGCTTTATACATGCAATAGTGATGCTAATAGTAATAATATAAATAAGCATTACATTTTTTCTTTAACATCTTTCAGATGTTAAAAAATTCACAAGTCATAAAGTGTGCATGTAGGTAGCGGATTCAAGTATTGTGAAGTACTATAGTAAGATAAATATTTTCTTTATGATAGAAACGGACATATTGAGAATTTAGAGATTTCAAAAAGCTTGAGCAAAAAAATCCAACTATAGACCCTTGAGGAAGATTGATTTGTTATCAATCTCACAACTAAAAAATATTATACAATTCAACGCTACTCCTATGATCCCCTTAGTAACATAGCGATCTTGTACATAGTGACGAACGACTCCTCACCACACACCAATAACACAGAAATATAAGCTATATTATACTAAGCATAAATCACAGCAGCTCTTACGGATTTAGCAAAAGCTTTGCTACTGCAAGAGATAGAGAGTAGGTAAAGAAAATGCATGATGATCTGATAGACAACATACGATATACTATAGATAATAGAATTTGCAGTAAAGACAAAAACTACAATCATGAGATATATCTATAGCTACTATACAGTAGTATTGCCTACTGCAATAACAAATGCAGTTTTTGGATACAGTTTTGTCAAACTTGAAAACGATTTTTAAGACCTTTTGTCAGCATTGGAAATCACTATATGTCATTAAAAACGCAAAATAGGAGGAAATATAGAAACATAAGGAACTTCAAAAAACTGTACGCAAAATCCATAATTACGTATATCGATAATATCAAAAAAGCCACTACTTATTAGTTCATAGAGTGGCAAATCAGCTAGTTGAATTGATTATTGCCATACTTTAAACAAAGACAATATCAGTCACAATCTCTTACATCTAGATGAGTGTTATTCTTAAAATCACAGAACAACATATCATCTCTAGCGATAGTGGAATGTTTTTTTAACACAGTATCGTAACTTTAAGCCAATCATCAAAGATGAGATGAAGCTAATTTCTATCTTGCTAAAAGCTGCCTCTTAACAATCTTCAAAGTACTTTCAAAATACTTTAAATAAAAACATATTATCTAAAATATGATTTTGTTCGATTACATCATCATATAAAGATTTTTGGTTTTTACATTGGGCTATATACAAAAATCGTTCGATAATTTTGAAAATTTCTCTCTGTCGCAAAAACGATACTAAATCCTCATAGTGATTTGTTACTTACTTTATGCAATATCATAGCTGCTTCAAGTTTATAAATTCTACTAATGCAGTTATATTAGCTTATAGTATCAAAGTAATATTTGATATTTGAGTATAGTGTGATTATGAGCAGTTATCACACACTATATTATGATTGATATATCATTAATGAATGATATAAGATAAAATATTTTACCTCAAATATCCATTTTATATAGCTATTGCCCATAACATCGCATTTCATCGGTACACAATATTTCTTCTGCACAATTCAATCGGCCTCCCAAACACCCCAAAAATAAAAACTCCATTTCTATTCTCTACGCTATAAGACAATCAGTATATATGTAAGTCAAAAAACCTTCTACACAGTATAAAACCTATATTTATTTCTTACTGTAATACTTATTGATATCAACAAACACACTCACCCCCTTGCAAAGGGTGAATGATCAAATCTAAATGTCACTCTATCATCTCTTCAAATCTTTACTATTAATTCTATTTATTGAACATCTACTTTCATCCATAAAGACCTTCAATATACACACACATATTACATATTTTGTGCATTAAAATTATTTTGGTAATAGTGTGAGTGTTATAGTAAATTTTTAATTTAAACTAATTGAATTTAAGCATATTTTTTTCCTTATCTACAGAGATGGTAATCATGTCACCCTCTCTTAACTTTCCTTCAAGAATCATATGTGCTAGTGGATTTTGCACATAATTCTCTATGACGCGTTTTAATGGTCTTGCTCCATAAATAGTGTCATATCCCTTATTACCTATCCATATTCTTGCATCATCACTCAAGGTTAGCTCTATATGTTTTTCGTCCAATATAGTGATGAGCTTTTGCATATTTATATCAACTATCCTGTATATGTCTTGACATTTAAGGCGATTAAATAATATGATATCATCTACTCTATTTATAAATTCTGGCTTAAATGCTCTTCTCACAACATCCATCACTTCATCTCTAACGCTTTCAATCGGTGCGTTTTCCGGCAAATTTGCAATAAAGTCCGCACCTAAGTTTGATGTCATAATAATCAAGACATTTTTAAAATTAACTGTTCTACCTTGTCCATCAGTCAAACGTCCTTCATCTAATAATTGCAATAATATATTAAGTACTTCTACATTTGCTTTTTCTATTTCATCAAAAAGAACAATTTGATACGGACGACGACGTACAGATTCAGTTAAAATACCGCCTTGCTCGTATCCTATATATCCAGGAGGAGCTCCAATCAAACGTGCAACAGAATGCCTCTCCATATACTCAGACATATCCATACGCAATATTGCTTTCTTATCACTAAATAAAAATTGTGCTAAAGCTTTTGTTAATTCAGTCTTACCCACTCCAGTAGGTCCAAGAAATAAGAAAGATCCTATGGGTCTTTCACTATCTGACAATCCCGCCCTAGATCTACGTATTGCATTACTAATAGCAGTTATAGCATGATTCTGACCAATCACCATTCCTTCTAAAATCCCCTCCATATTTATTAATCTATCTTTTGTAGAAGTAAGCATCTTATCTACTGGAATTCCACTCCATCTTGAAACAACTAGAGCAATATCATTATCTGTTATTGCTTCTTGTACTATTACACTATTTTCATCATGTTGATGTGATTCGATCTGCTTTTCTAGTGTTGGTATAATACTATACATCAACTCACCAGCTTTGTTAAAATTACCAGTTCTTTGTGCTATTTCTAATTCAACACGTGATTGATCCAATTTAGATCTCATGGACTTAACTTTATCCATTTTCATTTTTTCAGATTTCCATCTTTCTAATAAATCACCAATCTTTTTTTCTAGTACTTCAAGTTCTGTTGCAATATTGTTCAGCTTTTCTTTTGATGCTTGGTCATCTTCTTTTTCTAAAGCCATTTTCTCTATTTTTAGCTGAGTAATTTTACGCCCAATCTCATCAATTTCTTCGGGTTTACTGTCTATTTGCATTCTTAGTCTACTCGCCGCTTCATCTACCAGATCTATTGCTTTATCTGGCATAAATCTACCTGTGATATAACGATCTGATAGAACAGCAGCTGCTACAATTGCAGAATCTGTAATTCTTATACCATGATAAACTTCATATTTCTCTTTTAGACCACGCAAAATGGAAATAGTCTCAACTACTGTAGGTTCAGTTATATAAACTGGCTGAAATCTGCGTGCTAATGCTGTATCTTTTTCAACATATTTTTGATATTCATCTAATGTCGTGGCCCCTACACAATGCAACTCACCGCGTGCTAATGCAGGCTTTAATAAATTCGATGCATCAATAGACCCAGAAACTGCCCCAGCCCCTATTAACATATGTAATTCATCAATAAATAAAACTATTTCTCTATTAGAATGTGATACTTCATTGAGTACTGCTTTCAGTCTTTCTTCAAATTCACCACGAAATTTTGCTCCTGCAATCAACGCTCCTAGGTCGAGTGCCATAAGCCTAACATTACGTAAACTCTCTGGTACATCATCCGCGACTATACGCTGCGCTAATCCTTCAATAACAGCTGTCTTTCCAACTCCAGGTTCACCTATAAGCACTGGATTATTTTTTGTACGTCTTGATAAAACTTGTATTGTACGCCTTATTTCTTCATCTCTTCCTATTACTGGGTCTAATTTGCCTTCTCTAGCAATATGAGTAAAATCTTTTGCATATTTTTCTAATGCATTAAATCCGTCTTCTGCATTTTCAGAAGTAGCTTTACGACCTTTACGCAAATCATTTATAGCTGTATTAATTTTAACTTTTGTTATTCCATTAGTGTGTAGAATTTTAGACACTTCAGTATTTTCCACGCAAACTAAAGCTTCTAGCAAATGCTCAACAGTTGTGAAATTATCACCTTTTTGTTTTGATAATTCACATGCTTTTTCCATAATTTTTCCCAGTTCTGCACTCATAAAAACTTGACTTGAAGCTGCGCCACTGACCTTAGGAATCTTATCTAGTAATTTGTTGCTTTGCGCTTGCAATTTAGCAGCACTACTTCCACAATTTAAGAGTATAGCTTCAACTAAATCATCCTTTTCTTCTAACAAAGCTTGAAAAAGATGCTCTGACATCAATTGTTGATTGTTATTAACCAAAGCTATATTATGTGCTTTTTGTATTACGCTTTTTGCACGATCAGTAAATTTATCCAGTTTCATAACATACCTATAATAAACTATTATTAATATATGCCTATAGTTAATATAAGCTTATAGTTATCAAAAATCTATAATTTAGTGGTAAAAATTTACTTTATTTAGAAATACATTTTGTATAGTAAGTAATGATATAATTGAAGTTTCAGATCTCAACGTAAGATCTCCCATTTGTATATATACAATATCGCAGAACCTGTGCAATTTATAAAAATTAATTAATTCATTATCACCAAAACCACCTTCTGGTCCAATAATAGTAATAATTTTCGCATAACTCTCAAATACTATTGGTAAATAATCTTTTGAAACAACTAATCTATTCATAATTTGTATAGTACATAATGATTCTATGTTATCCTCAATTACTCCAATTATGAGACATATCTTGCTACCAGATTGATTACTTTCTTGGCAGTTTTGTATAAATGACTTAAAGAAAATGATTTCATTAATTTCAGGCACTGATAGTCTACCGCATTGTTCCGTGGCATCTATTGCAGTTTGATGCAATTTATTTATATTAAGTTTATTAACAACGCTGCGCTCAAAAATAACTGGTTGTATTACATCTATACCAAGTTCTGTGGCTTTTTGCACTATAAAAGAAGGTGTTGCATTTTTTATTAATGCACATGCAAGTACTAACTGTGGTTTTGTGTCATGACTATCTGCAATCGCTTTTCTGATACAATCTATAACAATAACTCTACATTCATTGCGTTCAATTTGTATAATAGATGCTATCCATTCTCCATCTCGTTTATTAAAAAGCGCGATATTATCATCAATCTTTTGTCGCATAACATTAATTAGATAATGCGTTACCTCCTTTGCTAAGATGATAATTTGTCTAGGTATTATTGAATTTTCAAAATAGATTCTGATCATTTTTATATAACATGTTAGTTTGTTTCTTTACATCTTGGATGATAGTTCGCATGTAGTGCTTCTTTTACTTTTGGATCTTCAGGATCTTGGTATTTTACTACCATAATAGAACCAATACTTTTTATAATATCACCGACTAATGGTGCGGCGACCATACCACCAGTAGGAAATCCGTTATTATATCTATTCGGCTTTGGTTCATCTACTATAGCTAATACAACGTATTTTGGTGCATTTGCGGGAAATGCTCCTACAAAAAGCGCAACATTTCTGGATTTGGAATACCCACCACCTTTATAGGCAATTTTCTCTGCAGTTCCAGTTTTACCCATAACAAGATAACCATCAACTTCTGCTTTTTTTCCATAACCCTTTGTACAAACAAGTCTTAACAATTTACGCATAGTGTATGATGTACTTTCTTTAAAAATGCGCTTTCCTATACTTTTTTTATAATTCTTTAATATGGTGGGTTTATACAATAAACCACCATTTACAATAATGCTAAACATTTGTGCAGTATGTATCGGCGTTACTGCAATACCATGACCATACGCAATTGTCACAAGCGATGTATCATCCCAATGGCTATCATTTGGATACAATGGTCTTCCAATTTCAGTCAATCCTATATCTGGTGTATTCATCGAACATAGGAGTTGGTCAAATAGCACAGCGTATAGGCAAGCATTATCAAAAGATGTATATGAAAAAAGCTGAAATATTGAAT
>NZ_JAJBJC010000392.1 GCF_021811825.1 Candidatus Anadelfobacter sociabilis
AGTTTTTAAAATCACATTGCGGTAAATTCACAGGAATTTTAGATTGGTTTCATATAAGTATGAAGTTCAGTAATATATCTCTACCAAAAACGCAAAAAGAAAAATTAGAGAAGGTTAAGTGGTATTTGTGGCACGGCAATATTGAAAAAGCTTTTGAAAAACTAGATGATTTGATTGGAAGAATAAAAAACGCTTCTAGAGTCTTGAAATTGAGTAAGTTAAAAACTTATATAAGCAATAATCAGCAATATATAGTAAGTTATGATGAAAGGAAAAACAGAAATCTCCCATATACAAGCCATTTAGCAGAATCAACTATTGAGAGCCTTATTAATCAAAGATGTAAAGGTCAGCAACATATGCGTTGGAGTAGAATTGGTTTGCACTACTTATTACAAATTCGTTCTTATTTTTCTGGAAATGATTGGAATCTTCATTGTAT
>NZ_JAJBJC010000143.1 GCF_021811825.1 Candidatus Anadelfobacter sociabilis
GATAAATTTACATAGAATATATACACATAAGCGTAAATTTCATAGTGAGATTAATGAAAATAATATGTTTTCATCTCCAGTTGTAGTGGGAGATAATGTTATGGTTGTAACTTATGATGGACTTTTAACTGCATCTTTGTTCTTAGCTTCTTTAATAAATCCATTACTGTGAATGTCTCTTCTCTTTGTGCAAAATAATGCATCTCAAGATTCATAAAAGGCTTTGCTTTCTTAATATCATGTATGAGATTTCTCATATCTAGCATAGCTTCTGAACGAAGAACTAGGGATAACTTTTGCATATTACTTTTCATATTTCTAATTACTTTTAAGCATTCTTCAAATTGAGATTGAGAAAAGATATGAATTGTAAAATCTTTTAAAGACTTATTAGATATATTTGACAAAAATTTCATCATAATATCAAATAGATCATTTGTTGTATAGTTTAGGTTAAGATTTAAACTTTCTAATTCAAATGCAGAAAGTTTTGGTAATACAACATCTACAGAATCATCAGCTAATTTATTAGAAATATTTATGTTGATTTTGCACATTTCTAATGAATCAAGAATTTCAGGTAGCTGAAGGATTTTATTTGCTACATTGTTTGCATCAACTGAGCAATTAAATTTAGTAATGGATAGTGCTGGAATAAACATAACTCTTTTATTTTGATCTACTGATGCTGGTTTAGTGAATCTCGCTGAACTTGTTCTTTCGTCAGGAAACACTTGTTTTGGATTTCTCATAATTTTAACTCAGTTTATCTGAAACACAAGATAAAGTTTTCCATCAATAGATTCTGTTGTCTCAATTTCTCCAATCTTAAAGTAAAAATATCCAAACTTTCCAGGAATAAAGCCTGTATCTGTCTCAACATATATAAGTGCATTTTCAAGCTCAACTTCATATTCTGATATTCCTTGGCTGTAGTAATATGTGTTATGATATTCTTCAATATCTTTTATGCCAGTCTCTTCAAATTGTTTTATGAAGTAAGGTAAATCATCTTTTGAGCTTTCAATTGTAATTTTATTTACATTTGGAAAAGATGCGGCTATGTTATCTGTAAATGTATTCATATCAGGAATGTTGAAGTCATATGCTCTAATTGTAACTTGTTTTACACTATTCTTTGTATTATCATTAACTATAGTTTCTGGCTTCTCATGCGTGTTGTAATGCTGAATAGTTAGATGTTTTATAGTCAAGTCAAAATCATTTAACTGTTGAATCATTGAATCTATACTGAACATGCCAGTGTTCGAAGAGTAATCAAATCTTTCAATTTCCTTTATAGAAGGAACTCCATTTTGCATTTGCCATGAAGTTGTGATAAGCTTTATCATTGAGTCTAAATTAATTAAGAAACTGGTTTCAGAAAGTAATCAGAAATAAATTAGCTGTGAAATTTACCATTGATTGAAGGATTTTCTTTTAATGCATTGACACAATCTGTTAATTGTTGCACAGTTGAATAATTTTGAATCTGCAGAAATTATTATTAGACTAAACTTTAAAGAAATTTAAATAATCATATAAGATTTGTTTTAAATAAAAAAGATATTTAATATTTTTTATTACTTTTAAATTTTATCATGGTAAAATACAAAATTGATTTATACTAAATAAATTTATATTAGAGTATACAAGCAATGAAGATTGATAGTTTTATTTATTTTCTCTAATTTTTAAATAAAATTAAACTATTATAATACTATTTTTAGTAAAAAATCTCAATAATCAAAGAAATATTTGCCTAATCCATCTCTTTATCTTAGTGAAACAACAAAAATCTTGGATTTAAAATATGCAATAAGTTAAATTCAATTAATGTAAGAAAATTTAAATTTTTATTTACAATTTAAAATTATCTTTTCAACAAATCTCACGATGTCATAAATGTAAAATAAAATTATGCTTAGATATTAAATTTAGATTAAAAACCATCTTCGTATCTATAATATTTATGTATTTTAATTAATCTTTTATAAAAATTTGCTTACAATGAGTTTTTGGAACATAAATTCACTACAGAAATCCGTCTTTGTTATAGGATCCAAGTTCAAGTCAGCTGGTTGTATCTCTATATCAGGACAAAGAAAGAATTTGTGCATCCCGTGCTTGTAAACTCTTTTGATATCTTTTAATTGAGCTTGAGATCCTTCCTTAAAGTATGGATGAATACGAATATTTCTTTTAAGTATAACTGTCTTTATGATATGTGCATTTTCATTCCATACTCTCCTGCTCTTGACGCTAAGAAAGTTGAAGACCAAATAAACTTGATCATAAAATCCTAAAAATGGCAAGATGTTCGAACAATTCGAAAATTTGTATAGCAGGTTTTTAATTTCTGGTGTAGATTCCATTGAACTTTTAGTATCTAAAATCCTAGTTAAACAAAGAACTAAAGATTAACTCCATACTTGTAAAGATCTTTATTTTTAATTGTTTTCAGCTATAAAATTAAATCGATTATAATTCTTGAAACATGCAAGCTGTTTTATCGAATTTTAGTAATATAAAATATTTAGCATTATGCTTATTCTTACAGTAAACAAATTCTTGTCCAATCTATTTAGTTGCAATGATAGTATGTAGATTTAAACTCTTAATATAGCTTTTAAATATTTCATATTATTTTGTTTGACACATGAATAATACAAACCAAGTCATATGAATTAACTG
>NZ_JAJBJC010000393.1 GCF_021811825.1 Candidatus Anadelfobacter sociabilis
TTAATGGTAGGGATATGGTGGAGTATTTTGCTAGACAAACGCTACGGACTATAGTCTGCCAACCATTGGTTCTAACTAATTCTATAGATCAGTATGATGTGTTTTGCACTGTTTCTGGTGGGGGTTTGACTGGTCAAGCTGGTGCTACTCGCCATGGCATTAGTAGAGCACTCGATATATTAGCAAAAAATCAAGACATTCATACCGCCCTACGTAAGGCAGGATTTCTTACTAGAGATAGTCGTATGGTTGAGCGTAAGAAATATGGACAGAAAAAAGCACGTAAAAAATTCCAGTTCTCAAAACGTTAAGAGAAGAGTTATATTATATCATTTGAAGCGTGATCTGCTGTTAGTTTTAAATTAAATCTTTATAACTACGCTTTTTAGCCCTTCTTTGTGTTATGCTTTTCTTCTCTACTTTTTAGTTACTTTAGTAAT
>NZ_JAJBJC010000394.1 GCF_021811825.1 Candidatus Anadelfobacter sociabilis
TCAAGATTCTTTTGTTCAATTAAGTAATTTAAGTTGATTATATATTTAGACAAAGAAAATAATAATAAGAAGCTATAAGCATAACTGAATATAGTTTGAATCCATTGGATAGATCATCTATTATTAAGCAAGAGACTTTTCAAGATAATATTAAATATAAGCCTGAAGAAAGTACATATTCTTTCATATCACAAACAAATAAAATATGTCCATCATATCCCAATATACAAAAATCTTCGACTTCTCCTTTAAGATCAAAATATTTTACTCCTTGAGAAGATTATAATGAGCAAGAAAGAAATGTTGACAATAGTGAGTGAGAAAGTCGTTCAAGAAGTAGAAGTGGATTTAGAAAAATGTCACATTCTCCAATTAATGTTAATACATCTTATGAAATTTCACATAAAAACACAGAAAACCTATGGAAAGAATTTT
>NZ_JAJBJC010000395.1 GCF_021811825.1 Candidatus Anadelfobacter sociabilis
GCAACCTCTATATTACAGGTCCGATGGAAGATTTGGACAATAATTAATTCAGAGCTTCTGTAGCTTCTATATTATTATACATCACTGCTAGATGTAATAATGTTCTTTCATCTCTATCACAAAACACATCTAGTTGTTCTATATTATTAACAATTAAATTAACTGCATTAACTACACCTTCTGGATCTGCCAGAGCTTCAGCGATCTGCTCAAATACTTCCGCACAGTGGGCGTCATAAACTTCTGAAGGATTTTCTTCTTTTTGACTATCTTTTGACTGCATTACTTTGTATTGTTTATAATTATCGTTGTGGAGTTTCTGCGCATTCTATCATATTGAACATCTATCGTCAAGACACATACTGATTGTCTTATTCAGGACTTCTTTATCATAGTGATATAGACAGAATAGGAACTGTAATATAAAGGTTGC
>NZ_JAJBJC010000144.1 GCF_021811825.1 Candidatus Anadelfobacter sociabilis
ACTGGATCTTTTGCTCTCAAATTATTAAAGTTCCAATGAATTTTCTCTCGTACTGCTTCTATCGTAATCTTCGTTGTACCAATTAACTTACTTATTTGAGTATCACTCATCTCTGGGCAGTTTTTTAATTATCTGAATATTATCAATGGATTTATTTTAATTTTGAATACTTGAGTGATTATCCTCTGAATCTGCATTAATAAATAAATATCTATTTCCCATTCCAAATTCTCTATCAACTAAACCATCTACTTTTGTAGTTTCATTTTTGGTAATTTCTTGCTAAAAATAATCATATTAGATAAATTCAAATTAATAAACATTACTGATAATTTCTTGATTAAACATGATCTGATTGCATAGGCCAAACTTTTCCCCTCTAATCTACTTTCTCCCATATACTTTGTCACAGGATTAAGCAAATCATAATGTTTAAATTTGTTGATATTATCATAATAAGTATCTTCTTCATTTCTTTCAGTCTTTTTAGAAAAATATTTTCTTAATCTACTTTGAATCGGAAGTAAAAAGAATGCAGATGAAACTGCAAGAGCAATTAAAGCAGGAATACTTGTCCTTTGAAATACAAGACTAAAATATATAAACGACATTATTCCATTTGCCAATGCTACAAATTTCATGATAGATGCTGATTTAATAAGCATTTTAGAATTTATTGCTTTATTTAATAGCAATTCTCCTTAAAATTAGAATCTTAAGTGCCCAATAAAATGTAAATGATCCAATAATGCCAATAAAGCTCAGTCCTGGTATAATTGGTAAATAAAACATAATTGTAAATCAAAACACAATTATAATACTTAAGGTTTTATTAAAAACTGCTTCTTCATTTTCAGCTAGCCAGTTTGCTTGTATTTGAGTAATTTCAGAATTCTCACCTTTGCATTTTTCAACTATTCTTAGTGCAAAATGTATAAGAAATTCAGGGTTAAATGTTATTCTGATTGTTTCTCAAACAAATAAAAGTATGATTACAACAATCATCTCTTGGACAAGACCACTAGTTGCAAACCAACTGTCATGACTTATATGTCCTAAAAGAGGAACAAGTCAAGTTGTTAAAAACTTTAACAAAGACATTTTGTAAATCACTGAAAGCTCAACATTAGTATTTGTCATCTGTCTTTCAAAAATTGTAGAAATAAGAATATATATTTCTATTAAAGTTTCTAAGATAAAGAGAATTATTGCTATTGCTAGTTGAATTCCAATAGTCTTCAATGAATCACCAATATCATTACTTGAACTTGAAGGCGTATAAGTTCTAATAAACATTGTAAAGAAATAAGCAGGGACAAGCAAAATTACTCATATTGTATAAATAACTAAAGAAATTATATTTCTATATTTTCCTTTCATTGAAACATTTTCCCATATGATATCATCAGGCTCAGGAGCTCTCTTTGCATATATTCTTCTTTTCGAAAGAGTATACTCTTCTTTATCTATTTTAAAATCTTTAAGACATTGTCAAGCTATTGCCCAATACTTATTTGCAATATCTCAGTTGCCTATTAATTTTATAGTATTTAATTAATTTTTCAGCATCTCCTTGAGTTTTAAATACAACAAATGTAAATCCTCAATATTTAACCTCGGAAATTTCATCACTTAATAATTCTCCTTCAATTTCCTGAATATTATTTATTAATCTCTTCATCTGTTGGATGTCTATAAAAATGAAAAATAGTTAAATTACTTCTTGAAAGGAGGACAAGTCAAAATTGAAGCTTTTGGATATTTTGTTTTATAATCAGCATCTCCCAATTTTTTCTTTTTGTTTCTGTATACTTCAAGATGTTTCTTCTTGTATAACCAATCAAATTGTTTCTTTTTAAGCTTTAATAGTCGATCAAATTCAAATCATTTATTTGTGTATACGATATTTGACTCTTCAATTCCTGCCCTTTTAATTATTTCAAATAACTGAGGTTTTGATATATCAATAGGTAGATTGTAAAGCATAACTGTATAATCTGCATCGGTTATTGTTTTCTCATCAAGCAAATTTTTATATCTTTCTTCTTGAATCCACATGTATCAAATGTATCCAATAATGAAAAATGTAGTTAACATAGAAAGTATTTCATAAATGATTACAACTGATTGATTGAATTTACCTGAAGGATCATCAATAGCTTGAATAGACAAAATACTAATAAATGTTATGTTTAGCTTTAATGCATATTTATATATTACTATTCCTAAAACTAGCATGTATATCCCTTGAATAATTAAGACATAAACAAATAACCAGATAATATGTCTAATAAATTGAAAAAGGAGTGGATATCCATCGCCATATTCAATAAGTTTATCTTCAGATTCTCATAATCCAATATTTCTAGAAAATTGTGGAGTTATTCTCCCTCATCAAAATCATTTACAGTCTATAACGTTTTTATCTGGATCATAATATCTTGCTCTTTGAGCTTCACTGTGAATATAAGCTTTATTCCAATCAGGAGGAATAGAAAATAACATGTTCATTGTATTCTTCATTTCCTCTTTATTTAAGATCACTCACACTTCTTTGCTGAAACATCTTTTCTTTAAGTATATCAAGCAATTTTTGTGTTTTAGATTTCTGACTTAAAAACTCCTTCTTTTCTTCATTTGA
>NZ_JAJBJC010000396.1 GCF_021811825.1 Candidatus Anadelfobacter sociabilis
AGCGTTCTCTTCTCTTTTAAAGTGATTTAACCACATGCAAGTCCAATCATCTCCAGACTGAATCTCTGCCAATTTTTCTTCTGCTTTGGGTGGACTTTCATTATCAGAATATCAAGAATGATCTTTAATTATTTCTTTTCTTCTAATATCAATTGCTGAATGAGATTGTTGCAAATTTGTCGAATTTTTCTTATTATTGAGATTACTTCTTACCAGTGCTGATTGTCCATTTTCAATTTCCAATTTATTTATTTTTAATCCTTGAATATTACTCTTTCGAGAATGATTACTTGATTTTTCATTTTTGGATGAATGCTTGCTTGAAATGTCTATAATATTATAATTGAGAATGGTATTTCTTTATTTTCTTCATTAATAAAAGATTATCTTTATGTATAATTACAACAATATTGATATTTTCAATCA
>NZ_JAJBJC010000397.1 GCF_021811825.1 Candidatus Anadelfobacter sociabilis
ATCTTGTTCTTTTATCTTTTCTAAAAGCCTCCATCTTTCTGAAGTAAGCTTCATTTTCTTTATCCTCTTCTCAGTAAATTCTAGCTTGATTACTGTTTCATCTTGTATCATATGTTTGATTTCCATTTGAATGAATTTTGTTTAACCGACTTCCTTTCCTTGATTTAGATTGCCTTATCTGCGCTGCAACTTGCTTACTGAGAACTTCAAGACATTTTATTGAATTGACATCATTATTAGGCTTTTTATAAAAATTTTGAGTCGTATTATTTATTCTCTCTAAGCTAGTTGGAGTTTTTGGACAGCTTGCAAGAACACCAGAACTCGCACATTGTTCATTTGATAAAACATGCAATTTATTCTTTACATTTTGTTTTCCTTTTTCAATGTAAGCTCTATATTCGCCAGAAGTTACATTTGCTAAAT
>NZ_JAJBJC010000011.1 GCF_021811825.1 Candidatus Anadelfobacter sociabilis
GCTACGGCACACATGATTGGGGCGTAAAAGGAAGAACCAATGCTATAGGAGCATTGATAGGCAGCACTTTAATTGCCGTTGGTTTAGTTACGGGCTCTGTTAATACAGCAGTTTTTACAGCTTGGGTTGAGAAGTGTTTACTGCCCGGCATTTCAAAACAATCTGTTATTGTGATGGATAATCCTACTTTTCACAAAGGACAAGATATGCAAAATCCTGCAGGACGCCGGCCATACTTTGCTTTACCCCACTTATTCTCCAGACTTGAATTTTATAGAGAAAAAATGGGCTCACGCAAAACATATAAGGCGCTCTACAGGTTGCTCCATAGAGACAATATTTAATACTTCTCTCGTATGACTCTTTTATCTCATCTTAGCTGTACTTAACACATACTCAATTGTATGACATAAGCAAATTTTTATAAATTCACTTATATTTAATGCTAACTTATTGAATAAAACTTTAAAAGTACTCATCTATTTTTTTTGATTAATTTTTGATGTTGCAAACTTTTATTGCAAAGTTTATATAAGCATAATATACAAGCATAATAAATAGATAATTTGATACTCCTGATGATTTCTAAAAATCAAAAGTTAGATGAAATCAACAATTTAATGAACAATAGCAATCTTGATGTAGCTATGAAAACTGAAGTTTTAGAGCTAACTGAGATTGTTGATGTTATTGAATCTAGCAAGAAGCTTCATAATGATGATGAGATCAATAATAATTTAAAAGAATTGGGGATTAATTCTAGTGTAAGATCTGTTGTGGATTCGGTTGTTAAAAGTGAGATTAGAAAATGGTTAAATAGTTATCTTGCAAAGATAGTAAGAGACGAAGTAAAAAGAGCAATAGAAAACATAATCTCCAATAACTCGAAACAGTTGTAACGAGATCTTTTTAGTGCTACATTGATATGCAGAGTATCTCTGATGTTATCTGTAAATTGTTTTTTGTAAGTTCAATATAGTAAATGCAGGCTCGAGTCGTGTGGTTTTTAAAATTACTTGCTATTAACCTAATAAAAAATGTATTTTCTTTGATATTGACAAACTTTTTGTTTGTTATTTGCTTTATGTGCTATTTTTTAAATTATTCACATGCTGAAGTAGTGGAGCATAATGTGGGTAACTCACCAGATATAGCTCTTCCAAATCTTCTTGATAAATCACAAGAGACAAAAAATGAGAGTATGCATTATAGCCATACCCCTAGCGTAAACAATAAGAAGAAATCTGAAAAGAAAAAGGATTTCCCCAATAAGGTGGATGAATTGATTATTAGATCAGAAGTAGTAAATGAATCAGAACAAAATAAAGTTGATAAACCAGTTTCTAACACGGAAAAAAAGATAAATATACAAAATTATGATGCTGATTTTATAAAAAATACTGATAAAGACAGTATTAAAGATTATGACATGAACAAAATTGAACAAAGACAGCTAAATTCATTGAATAGTACTAATACAGTCATCCCACGAAAGATAGCAAAAGTAGATGAGAATAATGCACCAATACCTAATAAAATTCTAAAAGAGAATAAAACTAAATCCAAACAAATTATAGAAAATACTATATCTGCCAACTCTTCAACTGTTACCAGCACTATCTCTACTAGGAAAAAAACACCACCAAAAAGTACAAAACAAAAAATCGCTAAAAAAGAGGGCGCAAAGCATTTGCAAGTCACTCAATATGAAGATATGCAGATAGTGAACAGACCAGTTTATGATTATCGCAGTGTAATCCAATCTCCTAGCATTAGTAAAAAACAATATGGAGAGAATAATGAACACTTACCAAAATCATTCTATAAATCTGAATATTCATCTCTCTTGTTTGTTGCTGTAAAAAGCGACAACATTCAACATATCAAGGCTTTATTGGAAAAAGGGGCAGATATCAATGCTGTTAATGTCAATAATGCTTATACTCCATTAATATATGCAATAAATCAAAATAAATTGAATGCATTTAGGTACTTAATAAAAAGAGGGGCAGATGTTAATCGCAAAGGATACGAGGGTAAAACACCATTACATATAGCAGTAATAGACAACAAATACAATTTTTTAAAAGTTATATTAGATGAATCTAATGTTGATGTGCTAATTAAAGATGATAATGATAAACTTGCTCTAGAATATATGGATCAACAGATGTTGGAAGATGAATTTATAATTGAATCAATTATAAGAAAATACCTTGATATAGATCAAGCATTGCTTGATTTTTCATATGCTAATTCTTACAAGGGTGTTCAATATTTGTTGAGAAATGGAGGTGATGTTAACACAATTAGCAAGTTTTTTCCATTTGATACGCCGTTACTGAATTCCACTAAAAGAGGCAATCTTGGGATTGTTAATCTATTACTTTTTTATGGCGCAAACCCCGATATATGTAATAAATATCAGGAAAGTGCAATTAGCATTTCTAAAAATACAAATCAAGAAATTTATGAAATACTAAAAACCATTTCTATTCAAAATTCTCTCAAAAATGAAACAACTTTAATTAATTGATTAGTTAATTAGAAAGAAGTAAAGGTTTAAATTTTTAATCGATTTATGAAGGTGAAGATAAATTGGGGCTAATTATGTAAAATGGTCATGTAAAATGGATGTAAATAAGAAAATAATAAAAGCGAAGATATGAAGTGGAGTTTGTAAAGGGAGTTAGTAATGTTTCTGTGGCATGTTAAAGCTAAGTACTATAACGGAGAGGTAGTTGTTAGCTTTCAAGAATTGTAGGAGGATGTATGGAGAGCTGGGGAGGACATAAGTAGGAAAAAGCTAATAATGTGGGATATAGTAGTTTTGGTGTAGAAGAAGGTATTTTATATGGCGGAATATTTTGCATACGGATAGTGTGAGGCATTGCGGATATTTTGAGGAGCTGAATACAATTATGGGAATTTCAAAGGTATAGGAAATGTATATGCTAAGGTGTATGCTAAGGTATGTATATCGCATATAGCAGGACAGGAATATGCGAAAGTTTTAGGCCAGAACATATATGAAAAAAAATCTTTTGAAATTACAAGATACACCCAACCTCTAAGGATATATACTCTCTCGATGATCCGTAAGCTCAATCTAGGTATTTGATAGCTTTCGATATTTGATAGCACATTATAATGAGCAAAACATTAGCAAAAACCTCACCCATACAAGTATTGTTACGGCAAAATCACCATCAGAACCTTGCTCCTTTCATACCAACAAATCGACCATCATAACTCTAATAAAACCTTCCTTTGATCTAGCGGGTATTGGCTTATCACAGACACAGATCACCAATCAATGCCTTCGCACGCATATTAGCTGAGCTTATACATTACCAATTTTAGTCCGATAAATCCTCATTCCTAGTCAATTCCATTTTAAAAGCTTAACTGCGTAGAGGCTAAAATTCTCTGCTTTCATCTTTATTGCTGCTTATCTTGCTTTAGTTGCTGGCTGTTGCTGAGATATTCTTATCGTCCGCTCTTGAATTAGCGTAGTATATCTATTAATGACAATGCCTCCTGTATAGCGTCATCGCTATTGACTTAGCATGATTAAACATTATGCTTAGCACTGGTTTCAATCCCATAGATCATTAAGTTTGAGGTATGTCTAGGTAATATGTATATAAGTGATATAAAGCGCAATGCTAGTCTAGGCATTTATGCCATGAGCAGTTTTCTTCCCCGCTTTGTGAATTCAGGAGAATTAGCTATGACATATTTTTCTCTTCGTCTCCATCATCTAATTTCTTGTGGTTAAGTGATTCCAATAAATTGCGATTTTACAATATAGGTTGGTCTTTATCTTCCTTGTCAGGCAATTGGATATCAATCGGTGTTAATCCCGAGGATGCTCCAGTGACACAATTAGTGGGTTCTATGCATAAACATAGTCAAAACATTGATAGCAAGCAGTCTGAGAAAGTGGAATCAGATATTATATTTGTTGGCATTTTAGATGGTGTAGATCCAGCAGCATCTCCTATTCGGAGCGCAGAAGATAGGGTTAGTGGTGGGCAAGGAGTGGCAGCTGCTAATAATAATACACATCATGAGAAATACAATCTCCAATTGAGTGATTTTGGTATTGCACATAGAGATGCAGATTTGTACTTCACTACTAAGATTGGATACGGGTACGAGTATGAATTTAGTGATCAAGGTATTGAATTTAGTAAATTGTCTTTTTCTTTGTCATCGGTGGGGGCTTTTTTTTTCTCAGCCACCGAATTACATGGAGATTCTGTTTGTGTGTCTGGCAATATTCAGTATCTAGGTTTGATAAATGAAAGGAAACTTGGTAGCATTTATGCTTCTTGCTATAGTCCTGGTGTATATGGGATAAAACGCTGCATTGATATGATTAGGGGTGAAGAAAGTGATCTGGCAATGGCAGAGTATATGATTTTTAATACTGTAGATGATATTATGGACAAAAATGATTTTGCAGATATCTATAGAGGTGGATTTTTCTCTGATGCTTTTGCCGAACATATTTTGAAGTATGTAAGCACTCATAAAGATGAGGTGCAGAATGGCATTACTGACGATGGGGTTAATTCCACTATATCTCATATGTTGGGTGAGATAATTGTAAATTTAATAGAAAAAGAACTTGATCATAAAAAATTAAACAAAGATATTGAGGAACTATTTTTAGAAAAAAATGATAACTTTGGAGTTTCGCGTCACTTAGATCCAAATCTTGATAGGACTAAGTTATTTCATATAGAAAGAGAATGTATTAAGCAGACTTCTATTGAAGAAGCACTTACTATTCATGATATGAAAAATATTATTAATTTTAATCAAGTAGCACCGCCAGCACCGCTAGATGGTAGTGCAGTATCCACGACCATTGGATACTCAAACTTCTCACCACTGATAGTGCAGCAGTATGCAGCGCTAGCGATCCACTACTCCAAGATCCTGATGCGAAGACTTCAGTGTGTGAGTTATATGCTGGCGTTTATTAGATTTTACTTCATTTAAGTAAGATGAAGTAATCGTTCGCAAGGGTGACTCATTTTTAAAGCACTTTTAATTGTTATATCTTTTTTTCGGTTTTGTCCCTTTTGATAAGTTGATTTCCCATGTGTTAGTGAATAATTTTTTCCTTAACATTCTTCTCACAATACTTTTAACAAAGTAACTTTGAGTTCATCACTTGCTGCCTAGGAAATACTTTTTCTTAATCTGAAGCAAGATGAAGCTTGAAGAAATACCGAGCTGATAAGCTTTTTATGGTTTGCATTATATCTGAGATACCTTAGGTTCCGATCTCACAATCATGCGATTGTGATCTATAAAAATCTCAAACTCAACAATTTTAATATGAAAATTCTAGATTTAAGTTGAACAAACATCAAGCCGCTTTAATAAAAATCACTGCGATACTTGTATAATGACTACCAAAAAGAATATGAATTGCGGAGTCAATGACAATAGTAAGTACCTAAACCCAAGGAACGATTTAGTCTTCAAGAGAATATTTGAAACAGAAGAAATAAAGATGTCCCCAAATATTTCTTAAACGATGTCATAACATATGGTCACAAAACCCCAATAAAAGAAGTAATGTTACTTAACCCAGCTTTAGACCGAGAAACAACGCTGCATAAATAATCAATCGTAGATGTCTTGTGTGAAGATGTAACGGTAGTAAAATAGATGGTAGAGATGCCCAAGTAGCAAAAGTAGGAGTGTTTCAAAAAGAGCTCAGTACCATGCAGCAAGAGCATATTGCTCACAAATAGAAAAGTGAGTGTCGTATGAAAACTTGAACGAAGTAATCAAAAAAGCATACAGAGAGCTAGAAACTCACCACTAGAGCAAAGAGGCACTGCGGAAATACGAACACAAGAAGCAAAATATGCAAGAGAGGTATGCTATTATGAAGGCAAAAGAGGGGGTGGTGGGTAGAGAATAGTGTATAAACGCACCAACACTCACAATAGCAAAAAACCCTCTATTTCTTGTTATTGATAAAAAAAGATCTTAGAGTCTACAGGTTGATCTTTAGCAAAGATAAAAAAGCTTTGAAGTTGACGCGTGTGCTTTATACAAATTCCAGTCCTAAATTGAACAAAACCCATGATAAAATAACCATGTTTTAATAAGTAGTGTAAAATGAATCTAAATAAGAAAATAATAAAACCAAAAATAGGATTGCTGGAACTTGCTAAAAGATTTGGTAAGATTTTTGCAGCGTGTAAGACTATGTGGTAGTATATTAGTGTTCTGCCTTTTTTCACCACAATCGCGCTTGCCATAACAATGCTTATCTTTATCAGAATTAACTGTATATTCTTGGTATGTCATGAGCAAAGCCACTCGCATCACTCTTGCTTTTTGGCTCAATTGGATGTACTTTTCAAGTATCAAGTATTGTTACTTATACATGATTTATTACCCAGATACATGCTCTGTTCACATCTCTCAATATATATTTCTAAATAACGAAGTTTTATGATTTCAATTTTATAATAATCTGCAATATTTTTAGGCTATTTGTACGTAAAACAATTCTAGTACCTAATTATTTTTCATTATTGCGAGAAATAAATAATAGATAACATTTATAAATGTTAGATAACCTTATTAGTGGTATTTACGTATTAAGTTCACTCAAAATAATGCAATATGGTACAATGAGTATCCAAAACAGCAATAAAATTTGATTACGCTAAAATCAATTTCATCCAAAATCCTTCTTTATCTATTATTATTTCATATGTGATCATACATACGTGATCATAATTTTTTAAGTTTATTTAAAATTCATGATGTATAGAATTTTTGGTATATTAAGAGAATTTTAATACTGCATTCTGCCTTCTTCTTCTATCTCGCTTTGCTTTTTTATTGGGGATATATTTTCTCATTACATGTGCAGATATGTAATTATTGACTACATCTCGAAACGTACTCATTTTTTCTTGAAAAAAATGTCCTGCTCCGTATATTAACCCATATTCTACATCTGAATTACGTTGTTTATCCAATGTTTCATACAACTTATAGACTAATTGCTCTGAAGTGACTTTATCATCAGATCCTTGAACTATAATTCCCCTAATTGGACAAGATGATAAAAAACTAAAATCATATGCCTCTACTGATGGAGATACGCATACAAATCCAGAAATTTCTGGTCTTCTCATTAATAGTTGTAGTGCAATCCAAGACCCAAAGGCAAATCCACCAATCCAACACCCAGAAGCTTCTGGGTTGTTAGCTTCTAACCAATCTAATGCATCTGCAGCATCGAGTAATTCGCCCACACCTTGATCAAAAATTCCAGAGGATTTTCCTATTCCACGAAAATTGAATCTCAATACAGAGAATTTTTGACGTACAAAAATATGAAATAGATTGTAAACAATTTCATTATTCATCGTTCCACCATGCAATGGGTGGGGATGCAATATCAATGCTACTGGTGCACCTCTTTCTTCACATTGATAATACTTACCTTCTAAACGCCCAGCTTCTCCATTAAATACAACATCTTTTATCATTTTTTAATACTAAAATCGTAAAACATATTATAACAAATATCAACTAAACAAACCAGATATTGTACACAGTAGATATTAGGTAGTATAGTAAAGAAATGTAAATCATACAACATTTATAGAATCTTTGATATACGAAAAATATAACGTAATAAAAAACTTATGATAATATTCTTATTAGAAACGCATTTTGTATTATTGGGATATTATTAATGCTTGCAAAAATACTTTTTGAATAAGCAAAGTCTACACATATACTAATGTAAAAATTATTTTGTATGAATTTATAAATTGCACGTGATAGTCAATTTTTGTGATCGATAACGTGATGAATATCTTTAAAACAAAAGCGCATCAATTACATAACTGGTATTACGCCTACGAGGACAGTCATTTTACCTTGAACAATAAAAGACCCTAGAATTACGCATTCCTCATCCATTACTCGTTTAGATTACATCCCTACTTCTTCTATTATGTTTTTACCCCCTTAGCTCTTATCTATAACAGCAAAAATAGGTGCTAATACATCTACCGCTTTTAGTAATAATCCTCACTTTTCTTTGATTTAAATAATCAATAGCTATCATGTTTTAGTAATACTGTTTATTACCAAGACTCGCTATGAGATTTTTTCTTATTTTTCATACGTTTTTATAGATGTTTATTTAGAGATAAAAATCTTAAAATAAAATCACAAAGCTATTATTATTTATTAGTAGATGATACTTGTATTGCATTTTTTAGATTATTGCAAATATTTGCAAATTCTATAGGTCTTAAAGCAGCCCCTCCAATTAGCAGACCATCTACATTATGTAACTGAGATATCTCTATAGCATTACTCATATTAACAGAGCCACCATACATAATACTAGAATTTGAGCCAATTTTTTCCTTTATAAACGAATGAGTGTTTGTTATAGTCTGCAGATCTGCGACATTACCACTACCTATCGACCAAATTGGTTCGTATGCAATAATTAATTCACATTTATATTCATCAGCAAGAGATTTTAATCCTGACAATTGTTTACTTAAGTATCGTCGCGTAACGCTGATATCAGTATTACTCGAGGTCTCGCCTATACAAAGTACTGGAATCATACCATATTGATATATTTTACGAAATTTTCTTAATATAGATTGATTATTTTCATGAAATTTAATCCTGCGTTCAGAATGACCGATTATTACATATGTGCACCCAAGATCAGATAACATACGAGCGCTAATCTCACCAGTATAGGCTCCATCATCCTCATAGTGGCAATTTTGCGCACCTAATAGAATCTTATAACCACTTACACACGCAGACTCATTATATGATGCTATAATCTTTTTCATTTCTGATAGCAGTATAAAAGGCGGGCAAACAACAATTTTTATTGTTTGTGGATTAGTAGAGGTCTCACTTGTGTTGTAGCGAAATAACTCTTGAAATAACGAATGACAAAGAGAAAGATTACCATTCATCTTCCAGTTAGCAATAATCGTCTTAATATTACTCGGTTTGATATCCATAAATGTATCTCTTATTTTTATACCATTATTACTCAGCTATTATACAGATCACTTAAGATTCGCCCATATTCATTATTAAATTTCTTTTAAATTACTCAAAACTAAAGTATTATGAGGTAACAGTATCTGATCTGTATCAATAAAATACTATCTAAGTTAGTAAAATACAATAGCTGCGAACTTATAAAACCTTTCTATAGCAATCCCTATAACAACAATGGATAACATATGGTCAAAGTATATTGCTAGTGTAAAAAAACTACAATTAAAAAATAAAAATAATGATTATAGTACAGAAGAATCTGCTATAGAAAAGCCTAAGTATCCCAGTTATTGTAACGAAGTGAATGCAAATAATAAAAATACGAAGCATAGAGCAATTCTTAAAGAGAGCAAATATTTTCGTGATGAGAAATTAGAATATAAAACTGAAAGAATTTTACTAAAATACAAGACACTCGGTATAGATAAGAACACTAGAATAAAGATCGATAAAGGGAAGTATGCTATAGATTTAACACTTGATCTTCACATGCATCACAGAATGCAGGCGTATATTATGTTGGAAAAAACTATAATATATGCATTTGAAAACAATATGAGGATGTTGCTACTTATCACTGGTAAAGGTTCTGCAACTAGACCATCTATACTGAAAGGACTCGTTCCTCAGTGGCTTACAAGTGCTCCAATGAGTAATTATGTTGTTTACCATAATGTTGCACAAGTAGAGCATGGAGGTATGGGAGCATTCTATGTTTTTATCAAAAAGCAAAAATAGACACAAAATAAGTATCGATATATGCTTTATTTAAGTGAAGTAGTTAAGATAAATAGCAGATAAATAAATATGACGCAAAAGATGACCAATGAAATAATGAATCAATATAGCGGTGTATCGCTTTCTACAGGAATAGATCCTATTGCAATTATAAGCAATAATTCCACAGCTGAAAATCAATCGCAGATGGGACAATTTATCAAGATTATCACACATCTGTACCAATTCAGTTTGTTAAAGGATATACTAGATTTTACAACAGCAAAGGCACAACAAAATTCATTGAAATTTAATATAAAAGATAGAAGATTTTTTGAATTAGATGAGGGTAATTGCAAAACAATCACTTCCTCAAGTATTGTTGATATTTTTTTAAATGCATTTAAAAATAACAAAAATTATGTAATTAATATCAAAAAAATTGCACCAGATGTGATTATTCACGAAATCGCACATATGGTAGAACAAGAACTTGCTGATGCATTTGATCCATTTATCTTTTCACAAATAATATCTCAGGAAATAATAGAAATTAAGTCTAAAACTGGTAATATTTCTTTATTAGATGCTGTAAAATCGATAATGATAGAAGAAGTAGAAAATTATCAAGATAGCCATAAAGTTTCGGAATTATTTGCGAGATATTTTCAAATGCTGGCATCAACAAGAGAAGTAACGCGATTTGGTACTAAATATAGTTACTCACTGATGGATGTTGCTAAAGTTTTTGAAAAAACGAGTAAATATGTTGCAGAATTATTAGGTTTTTTTTATAAAACACACAATTATTTTGCAATAAAAAAAGCATCTGAATCATATATCAAAGATATAGAAGATATAAAGCATAAGTGGTCAGAGCAAAAAATACATTCATTCCATAAAGAAACAAAACAGATTAATGGGGTAACAAAACCTATATGGAAAAAAAGTTTTAAATCAATAAAAGATGATCCTTTTGTATAAATACAATTACAATCCTTAACTTTTGGAATTTAAATTAGTGTTTATTGGCAATAACTTTATTGACAATACCAATCGATATCAGTACAATGTACGCAGTTTTATCTGTAATTGTGTAGTTGTATATTTTGTGGTACAATAGTGAATATGCTGAATCCGTTTCTAAAAAAGAAAAAGAAACAACAGTTAGTTGATGGTGTGTATTATGCATCGCTTACCAGAAGATTGATTGCTTTGTCTTTAGATCTTGTGTTGATGATGTTGATTTGGCTTCCATTCGATATCATGTTCAGCTTTCTCGATCCAAATAATATTATGGGTTTGGTTGTAGAGTATATTAAACAAATGCAAGATAAATCATCCTTCGATTTCGAGGGTTTCCTCATTTTTTTAAAGGATAGGGGGATATTAGTTTATTATATAGTTGTGAACTATATGTTACCATTAGTGGTAAATTCCTGCTATCTGCTCTTTTTATGGATAAAGTATAATTCTACTTTCGGATTAATGCTTCTAAAATGCAAATTTATTGATGTTAATACAATGGGAGTGCCGACGAAAAAGCAATATATTGTCAGATTATTATTAATTATATTCGTTCCTTTTGGTACAGTGGGACAGTTGATAATCCCGTTTAATAAGCGGAGGCGTGGGTTATACGAATTTATTCCTGGAATGGCCGTTGTTGTAAATACTACTAAATCACGAAACGATAATGATATTACAGTGAAAAGTGCTGACCAACTAGTATAAAAAAAATTATAGTATAGCTGAAATTCTATAAAATGGGTATGATTGTTAACGATTACTTCTTTATATATCATTTAGTTAGCAGATTTGAGCATGCCTATTTTATACCATTCTTGCTATAAAGTGTACTTTTGTGTTTTTTGGCTTCTAGGTAGCTATGTTTTTGCTGTAATAAATAGTGTTATTTGTATGTCTGAGATGGTTTTGGAAAATAGGTCTTCGTTTGATGTTGTTATATATATTGATCGTAATTAAAGCTATTTGATTAGAAGCTCTACATTGATCAAAGTAAATACATCTCTCTCCTACATTACCAAGCAGACCAGTATAGTCTGGTACAAAAAATATAACAAAAACAACAAAATACGAGAGTAAACAAATATAAGAGATAGATCTTCCTTTTACTAAAACAAGCACCAGCTGCATTAACTAGGGGAATCCCAACATAAAACCAAATCGGGTTTCATATATTCACAGATCCACTAATGCCCTTACTTACTAAGCTTTTTTTCTTCAAATAGTACATGCTTTCTCAGTTTTGGATCATATTTACGAAATGATAGTTTTTTCGTTAGTTTCTTAGGATTTTTTTTCCTCACAAAATAGAATCCCGTACCCCCAGTACTAACAAGCTTAAATAAAACAGTTTTCTTCTGCGCCATATGTTAAAATCAATAGGTAAAACCAATAACTCTCGAGCAGCAATGATAACAAAAAAAAACGGTAGGTCAATATTTATAGTTTATTACTACAGATAATTGTATATATAACTGTGCAAATTAAAAACTAAACTGTGCAAATTAAAACTATACTACATAGCTAATAATAAAATCTTTTTTCTACAAAATCAAAATTGATTATTAGATTTGAGTTTTGAGAATGTTTCTTGCAATTTTAACATATCAAACCATGCTTCCTTTTTTTTTATTGGATTGCGCAACAAATAAGATGGATGGAAGATGGTTGTTGATATTATTGGTTTATCAGTATATGAGTTGCTGTATTGCCAGTAGTGTTTGCGCAGTCTATGCATATTAATTTCATTATTCTTTACACACATCAAAGATTCTACTGCAGTACTACCAACCATGATCAGTATTTTAGGTGCAATAAGAGAAATATGTTTTTCAACAAATGGACGGCATATATATATCTCTTCTGCAGTAGGGCGGCGATTGTTAGGAGGGCGCCAAAATACTGTATTGCTTATATACACTTTACTACGAGCTAAGCCTATTGAGGCTAATATATTATCTAGTAACTTTCCACTTTGTCCGCAAAATGGGATACCATATTTATCCTCATTCACTCCAGGTGCCTCACCTACTAGCATAATCTCTGCATTTTGTATACCGTCTGCAAATACCGTATTATTTGCATATTTTTTTAATGCGCAACCATCAAAATTTTTTATAATTTCGTGTAACTCATTTACACTCTGTGCTTTATCTGCTAATTTTCGAGATTCAAAATTATCATTCATTTTGCTATTATTTCTCTCAAATCGTTAATAAAAAACGATAGGTTAATATAGAAATTTTATAAACTTATTTCAACTAATAACATCTGTATTTCTGGCTAAATGCATATAAGATTTATCAAAAAATTTTTTTGTAGGTTTATATGGTTGCAAGTCAATATAAAAAGATTTTAAAATTTTTAATAACTGTTTTTCTACATTATGTATGTTAAAAACGTAACTAATCTCTTTTGCAATATTATTTTTTTTCCCTAAAAGTTGTATATATGAAGCATCAATGTGAAAATTTGTATTGGGTTTTTCTATATTTTTCCACAGCAATAATGCTTGCAAAGCCAACTGTGGTTTTTGTCCTGAAGTAATATCATGCACTGATGGTAATTTGCCGCTTTTATAGTCGATAATCTTCTGAATCCCAGAATCATTGAGATAAAATTTATCTAATATTGCTGTACATGTTATATATATATCATTGATATCTAGATTGTTTAGTGCAATATGAAAAGATATTTTTTGCTCACAAACCCCATCTTTATAAGTCTCGCTGCTTTCATAAGAATATAACCACTGAATAATTTTTTCTAATTTATATTCCCAAAATGGATATTGCGGTATTAAAGATTTTTCCCACCCAAATTCTTTTAGAGCTTTTATCTTAGTTTGAGTTAATGATTGTAATAACATTCCATCATATTTATATTGTAATGATAAGACATCATGCTGTGATAGGATTTGTAATATTTTGTGTAGGAATAGACCAAATTCTCTCTGCCTACCATTGGTATTGTGATCTTTTTTATGTGGAATAATATCTATTATATATTCTATAAAAAATGCATATGGATTGATAATAAGCTTCTCTATAGCTGTTGTTGATAATATAAATGGACGTTGTTTTATCGATGGATTTGGAGCGCAGAATTCTTCATGTTGGTTTGTTATTTTTTTTGTAGTAGCATTCTTCTTAATTATGTGATTGTTAGTACTACTTGTAATAGGAATTTGGTCTTTTATCGATATGTGTTCTATGGTGTAGTTTAATTTGCGTAATTTCATATATGCTATAAGTAACTCTATCCATCTGTTTCGTATAGCATTTTGATCATCAGTACCGCTGTATGTGAATATTACTTTTTTTGAGAGTAAAAAATTTGCAAAAGAAGTTGCTGCATATCCCATTTCAAGATTTGCTATATTATGATAATTTTTTTTCTGCGAGCATTTTTTTGTATTTTCTGAGATAAATCCATGATTTTTATATATACGTGGAAACTTCCCTTCTTCCATATGCGTTGCGATTAACAAATCATATCTACAAAATAATACATCTGCTGGAGTGCAAATTTTTATACAAGCTGAAAAAACGTTATCACGATAGAATTGTCTTGTGTGTAGTATATTATAAAGAAATGTTTTGTATTGTCCTACTCCCTGAGCTTCTATCAATACATTATAATCTATCAACATATGAGAATATTCTGTCTCTCCTTTTTGGAGTGAAGATTTTATTTTATCTATATATTCTTGATCACACTTGTTAATATCGTCACCCAATAAGTATTCGATAAACGTTAAATGAAAAAAAACAATTTTATATTTGTTATCAGTAGAATATATAAATTCATCTAATTCTGCTAATCTTAAGTTTAAGATCTCGCAATGCTCTAGAAATTCATAGCGCCTTTGTAATTTTTGCCTCTTATGTTCTTCATAATTGTTATCAATTTCTTTTAAAGTAGAATTAGCAAATTTTGAGATAATTGTTCCAATATTTTCACCTCTTAATATTCTATGATATACAAACGCTTCAAGATCATGTATTTCACATCCATACCTATTATAGAAAAAAGTTTTAGGATGTCGTATAAGAGCAAAAAAACATTCTGCTATCTTTTGTAAAGTGGTTGATGTGTGAAATAATACAATAAGATAATCTAATGTTCCTAGCAATAAATGTGGTAATATTGATGTATCTGTAAGACAATATGGTACGTAACTGCTGAGCTTCTTTGCCATATTAGTTTTATTCTTTTTGTCGTATTCATAAAATTTTTGTTTAAGATAGTGATATAAAAGATCGCAATCTTTAGCATCAGGTGCTACAACACAGACTGCACTTTCGTTATATTGTGATGAATGTTTGAGGATTTCTTTTGCGATTGAATGAAGCTCAGAATTTCTATTTTTATGTGATAATATAGAGAAATTTAACGTAGAAGTATTGGGTAAAGATTTAATATTATCCGCTATATCTGGAATAAATAATTCGTGAATTTCTTCATCTAATACAGTATTACAAGAAAGGGATTTCACAGATCCTCTACTAATGCTTATTGAGTCTAATAAGGTTTTAATGAAATATTGTTGATGATATGAGTTAATTTTTGCCCATTTGTTATCAGTACATTGAGTATTTAATCCATGGAGTATTATGGATCCACTTAATGTACCTTTACTCTTGATAGATTGTATATTATTGAAATATTTGTGTAAGCTTACAATAAAATTTTGAATATATGGTATTATTATAGATGGTAATATACAATGAATTTTCCATTGTAATGGATTACTCAAGCCTGTGATGGTATGAGAAATATTGTCACTTACACATCTTATATGTTTGGCTTTTATTGATGTATTAGAGGTCTGTAACAACTTATCAAATTTCACTATTATTTGATATAAAAGATTTTCGTGAATATCAAAACTGTGCTCCAATAGACTGATGTCAATGTTGTGGTGATAGTATTCGTAAAGAGCGTGTAAAATGCTATTGATTTTGTGTGTTGCGGATATTTTTTTTGCAAAAGCAGCGAGGTCGGTGTTTTTATCTTGATTATCTACAATAATATTTTTTATTATTTGCTCTAATAATGTTAATATTTGAAATTCTGAAAGAATATTGTATGTTTTACTGAGAGCTAGAGAGGGAAGAATATTTTTTTTATTGTATATGTTACAGAATATATCTAAATTTTTATCTAATTCGCTATAACTGAAGATTCTTAATTTTGTTTGATGCTTGTGCGGGTTTTTGCTTCGTTTTAACTTAAAACATTTTAATAACTCAGCTACAATGATCTTACTAGGAGTAATTATCGCAGTTTTTTGAAATATTTTAGAGTGGTTATATTTCGATGATAACACAGAAATTTGCTCCATGGATTGCTTAGTCTCGCAAAAGCACTCACTTGACACAAAGTCTGTAACAGAATTACAAAAGTCTGCGCTATACGGTATATTAAAGATATGCACTTTAGAATAATAACATAATCAGAAACTCATAAGAAGATCATTTTTTTACTTCTCTACTTCATTTTAAGTATTAGTAATTTCATTCACTCCAACTTTATGCCTTTTTACAACGCGTCCTTTGGTAAGGTCATATGGTGTCATTTCTACTGTGACGCTATCGCCAATTAATACGCGTATCCTATTTTTTCTCATTTTCCCTGAAGTATATGCTATTATTCTATGACCATTCTCTAACTCCACTCGAAACGTTGCACTTGGCAATAATTCTATAATCTTACCCTGAAACTCTAAAATATCATCTTTAGCCACTTATGACGCTCTTTCTATCGTTAACAACATTCAACTTATATCATTTTTGCTCAGCAATGAACAGTCTAATTTAAATACTTTTACAAAAAAATAAAAAATAATTGAAATCAATGAGATAAGAAGTAAGAGATAAGAAGTTATTGAAATTAAAAAACCTTTTTAATAAATAAAATTATTGCTCTTATACGCAAAGAGGTGTTGATAATGGGCAAACACCTATACTAGTATGCTAGTACGCACTTAATTGCGCTTCAAATACTTATTTGGGTATTGACTTGTAGTTACAGATCTCAGTATTCTACATATATCACGTGTACGGCCATTATTACTATTTTCTTTAGTCATGATTTTTTCTAAAGAAGAACTCTCTGATCTATTGAGATCTGATGCATTAAGATCGTTTTACTTTATACAGTGCAGACTTATGATACGCCTATTACCATCTTCACTATTATAAAAAAATCGCGTAACTTTTAGGAGTAACTGATATTTTGATAGTACAACTTTCATCATCTAATTTTTGTAGAGACACATCATTACTTAACAATTTTCAAAAGCACCTCATTTCATATCCAGACATTTGATTTTTTTATTAAGTAGACATTGAGTTGTGATATTTTCACTACTCATTGTGAATGATTTTAGAGTGTTTCATATTGATAGAGACTCCCATAAACATCTATATAAATCGTTAATACATGATTTAAAGCAAACTAATATTTTTTGTAGTTTAGAGTATGTCTGTAGATATCAATTATATCAATTCTACTATCGTTACCTAAAAATTGTTCGGTGATTTTATTAATCCTTATCGTGCTCAACATTTGTTCTTATAAATATTGACATGATTAGCTAATCGCTTAATAGAGTGTGAGTGTAGTATTTAACTTTGAAGTTAAGATATGAGAGATTGGTAAAGGTATGTTGATAGTTGTTGATAGGTATTGATTTGTATTTGATACTGCTTTTACTACATAAGTGTGTGCTTTATATTTTTTTGTTTTTGCTTTCTCATAACGCTTTATGTATTGTAATAATTTGGTATCCGTGTTAATTAATTTGTAATGCTATTATTCTGTTTTTTAATGTTTGAGTATTGAGTTTGTGATTAGAAAATTATTGATATCTAGACATTATGCTGAAGCTTTTGTTTCTTACGCATTATCAGTGAATGCTGATTTGAAGTTGGTTTGTGTTGAGCTTCGTGGTTTTTGTGACATTCTCAAAGATGTTTCTTTTACGAAGTTGAATATGTTATTTATGAATCGTACTATGCCAATTTTTCTAAAAACCAAAATGTGGCAAAAAATTTATAAGTTTTTTAACTTATCTGATATCAGTAATGCCTTAATCTCTGCAGTAATAAATAATGGTCGTTCCGAACTAATTGAAGATATATTGAATAGCGTTGAAGAGTTTTTTTCAAAAAAAAGTGGTCATACTAAAGTTAGTATTACTGTAGCTAATTTAGCAGATACTAAAGCACTAGAATCAATCAAGAGAGAAATAAGTAAAAATATGAAGCTAGTTCCAATTTTTGAGTGTATTGAGGATAAGAGTATTTTAGGTGGCGTTGTGGTTGCATGGGATTCTAATATTTTAGATATGTCTGTGAGGGGAAAGCTCAATCGATTGGTGAATTTTATTACGCAATCTTAATTGATTTTTGTGAAATGAGGTATTTGTATACATGAGTGAGTATCGATGCTTTTATACAATTTGTTGAATGTTGATATTTTTTTGTTGATTGCTTTTATTCTGTGTTGTAGATTCCGCTTGGATGAAGAGTTTTTACCGTGTTTATTAGTATAATAAGATTTTGATATGGGGTTTTGATGAAAATATCTGAAATTGGGAGTGTGATTAAGCGTCAATTTGCAGATTTTATGGAATTCGACAACGAAGAATTAAAGCAAGTGGGTAATGTTGTTAAGGTTTCAGATAACATAGCCATAGTATATGGTTTAGATGAGGTGGAAGTAGGTGAAAAGTTAAAATTTGCTAGTGGTACAATTGGGATGGCACTAAATTTAGAAGAAGATAGTGTTGGCGTTGTTATATTAGGAGAGGAATCATCTATTGCTGAAGATAATAGAGTATTTAGAACTGGAGAGCTTTTTTCTGTTCCAGTTGGAATGGGATTACTGGGGAGAGTAGTGGATGCATTGGGAAATCCCCTTGATGATAAAGGTCCAATAGAATCAGATGAAGTACGTTTTATAGAAGCTGATGCTCCAAGTATTATTGATCGTCAAAGTGTTAATGAGCCTATGCAAACAGGCATCAAAGCTATAGATGGCTTGATACCTATTGGAAGAGGGCAAAGAGAATTGTTGATAGGCGATAGACAAACTGGTAAGACAACAATCATAGTAGATGCTATTATAAATCAGCGTAGATTTAATATCGCTAAGAATGCTAAAGATAGAATGCACTGCGTATATGTTGCTATAGGTCAAAAAAGATCATCAGTAGCATTATTGATAAAAACACTTCAAGATAATGGAGCTATGGATTATTCAACAGTTGTTGTAGCATCTGCTTCAGATCCAGCACCTATGCAGTACCTTGCGCCTTATACTGGCTGCGCTATAGGAGAATATTATCGAGACAACTGTATGCATGCACTTGTTGCATATGATGATCTCAGTAAACATGCTGTTGCGTATCGTCAAATGTCGTTATTATTACGTAGAGCGCCTAGTCGCGAAGCTTATCCAGGAGATGTGTTTTATTTGCATTCAAAATTATTAGAGCGCGCTGCAAAGATGTCTGACGAATGTGGTGGTGGATCTCTTACTGCACTACCTGTAATAGAAACCCAAGCTGGGGATTTGTCTGCATATATTCCAACCAATGTTATTTCTATTACAGATGGGCAAATTTTCCTTGAGAGTGAGCTGTTTTATAAAGGTATAAGGCCAGCTATTAATGTTGGACTATCCGTTAGTCGTGTTGGGTCTGCTGCACAAAAAAAGATCATGAAACAGGTATTTGGTAATCTTAAGCTTTCATTAGCTCAATATCGCGAAATGGCTGTATTTGCTCAATTTGGCTCTGATTTAGATTCTGTAACTCAACAACTTCTATCACGTGGTGAAAGGTTGACAGAATTACTAAAACAGCAACAGCATGTTACATACTCTATAGAAGAGCAAGCTGTTGTAGTATTTGCAGGAATAAATGGTTATCTTGATAGAATAAAAGTTCGGGATGTGATAAAATTTCATAATGCATTATTAAGTGCTGTGTATTCGCAAAAAAAAGATCTTATGGAAAAATTGCATGATGAATCGCAACTTACAAATGAAACAGAAAAACAATTAAGGGATTTTCTAGATAGTTTTTTGGTAGAATTTTTAGAATATAATCATTAGTATGCTTATTATTTACTGATGATTGTGTAACAATTTATTGATTTGATTATTATGGCTTTGTTACAATCGTTAAAAGCTAGGATTCGTAGTATAGAGTCTACTCAAAAAGTAACAAAAGCTATGAAGATGATAGCTGCTTCTTGCTTACGTAAAACACATTTAAAAACGGCTTTAATAGACGATTCTATAATAGAATTTAAGAAAGTGTTTGACACTCTTTATGATGAGAAACCTAAAGAATTATGTGACATAATCAATAATTTCTATAGAGGGAATGATTCATATTTACAAAATAATAGAAAAAAAGTTAGATTATTTGTAGTATTTACCTCTGATAGAGGTCTTTGTGGGCATTTTAACATATCAGTAATTAAAGCAATGCTGACTAAGTTACAAGGAGATAGTTCTTCTAATGGCGGTAGTGTGGTAGAAGGCGCATATACTAATGCGAACAACGCTGATAACGATCAAGTAGAAAATGTATTAATTTGCATAGGAAAACGCGGATATGAGGCGCTAAAAAATTTACCTGTTACCGAAATTAGTTTCTGTGATGATTTAGTATTAAAGATAAATAATTTTTCTTTTGATCTTATTGATAGTATTGAAGCTAATATTATAGCACTAACTGCTAAGTACGATGTTATTGAATGTTTTGCTGTTTACAATGCATTTATTTCCGTATTACAGTACAGTACAATTTTTGATAAATTGTGGCCCATTATACCAAAGGAAGATTTATTTATGCGTCTAGCAAAAGATCAGACTACGACATCACCTATAGGAATAAATAGTTACGAACCTCATTTAACTGCGGTTTTATCTTATTTGAGAGACAATTATTTAAAAATGAAGATTTGTAATATAAGTTTATCTAGCATGTTAAGTGAATATAGTACAAGAATGACTGCTATGGAGAGTGCAAGCAAAAATTCTCAAGAGCTTACGATGAAATTGACAAAGAAACTAAACAGAATTAGACAAGAGAATATTACTAATGAATTGGTTGAGATTATTGCGGGAGTACAGTATGTTTGATTATCCTGTATTTTTTATGCAGAAGATTGCATGTTGCATAAAGACTTTGTATTAGAGTTTGTATAGTGATTGTTATTTTAGTGAATTATCATGAATAAAGACAAGAAAAAGATAAAAATTGAAGCTAATATCGATAATAAAATAATTGACAAAAGAGATCGGAATATTTCTAACAAAAACAGACTTGTGGGTTATATTACGCAAGTTGTAAGTGCTGTGGTGGATGTAAGATTTACTGACAGATTACCTCCTTTATTAAGTGCATTAGAGTGTAAATTTGATAAGCGAAAGATTATATTAGAGGTGACACAGCACATAGGTGAGCATACAGTACGCACTATAGCGATGAATAGTACAGTTGGTCTAAAGCGTGGTATAGAGGTGGTAGATACTGGATCTACTATTACTGTTCCAGTAGGCTCTGCAACATTAGGACGAATAATGAATGTAGTAGGCGATCCCATTGATAGAAAGGGCATTATAGATTCAACAAGACGTATGTCGATATATGCTGAGGCACCAAGTTTATCAGAACAATCAACAGATACTGAAGTATTGGTTACTGGAATCAAGGTTTTAGATCTTTTGACGCCTTATCCAAAAGGTGGGAAAGTTGGATTATTTGGAGGAGCTGGGGTTGGTAAAACAGTTATCATAATGGAACTTATCAATAATATTGCGAAAGCTCATGATGGTTATTCTGTTTTTGCAGGAGTAGGAGAGCGTACTAGAGAAGGTAACGATCTTTATCGTGAAATGATTGCTTCTAATGTTATAGATGCAAAGGATTTTTCCAAATCTAAAGTTGCTCTTGTATATGGTCAGATGAACGAACCTCCTGGAGCGCGTTCTAGAGTCGCTTTGTCTGCACTTACTGTCGCAGAAGAGTTTCGTGATAGAGAACATCAAGATGTGTTATTATTTATAGATAACATATTTCGCTTTATTCAAGCTGGTGCTGAGGTATCTGCACTGCTTGGACGCATTCCTTCTGCTGTTGGATATCAACCAACTATGGCTTCTGAAATGGGCGCTCTACAGGAGCGTATTACATCAACAAAAAAAGGATCAATTACATCTGTGCAAGCTATTTATGTGCCTGCTGATGATATCACTGACCCAGCTCCAGCTACAACATTTTCTCACCTAGATGCGACAACTGTATTAAGCCGTGCTATCTCAGAATTGGGTATTTATCCAGCAGTAGATCCGCTAGAAAGTAGCTCAAGAATGTTAGTGCCAGATATTGTCGGAGAAGAGCATTATAGAGTAGCGCGAGAAGTACAACGTATACTTCAAACTTATAAATCGCTACAAGATGTGATAGCAATATTGGGTATGGATGAATTATCAGAAGAAGATAAATTATTGGTCAACAGAGCTCGCAAAATTCAGCGATTTTTGTCTCAACCATTTTCTGCTGCGGAAGTATTTACAGGAATGCAGGGAAAATTTTTGGATTTAAAAGATACAATTCGTGGGTTTAGAGAGTTAATAGATGGTATGCATGATAACCTTCCAGAGAGCGCATTCTTTATGGTTGGATCAATTGAAGAGGTCATTGAGAAAGCAGATAGATTAGAGTTTAGTAACAAAGATAAATGATTATATACTTTCATTGCAGATTATTGGTACTGCGGTGTTTATGTTGGATAATTTTAGTGGCAATAATATGTAGCTCTTAAGAATGTGCTAGTATTACAGACAAGACTATGGTAAAAATTGGCTTGTTAATATAGATCATTCAGTGGTTTGGTAAGTTGCATTGTTGCGTATTTGCATCATCTCATGGTTTATACGTATTATGTAATTGGGTTACTTAACTTGTATATTAGGGTATTAAGTTTAGTGCCTTTTTGTTGTAATTGAATTCTGCATACTTAGTGTTAGATATTTGTTATTTTTACTAGATGCGCTTTATATTTAGAGATTCTGGGATAATTCCTCTTATATAAAAAGAAAAAAATATTTTTAATAACTCACTTTGTGTTGCATATTTTTGTATGTTTTTGCTACTTTTTTCATAGTAATATCTTTTTTTAAAGGAGATACATAGTTAGTGAATGGGATTCCATTTAAATGATCTATCTCGTGTTGGATACATACATTTAGTAAACTCCTAGGAAGATCTAGTGTTTGCTCATTACCTTTTATATTTATATATTGTACCACAACATCAGTAGATCTCGGAATTGATAATGTAGCACCAGGAAAAGATAGGCAGCCTTCAAGATAGTGATCTTGAGTTGTAGATTTTTGTACTACTAATGGATTTATCATTATCAGCATTCCATCTTTATATAAATGATTGGTATTATTTATATTGTTATAAAATTGATGATTTTCTATTTTAGAAATAGCAGTAAAATCGATTACTGTTATTTTTTTTGCAACACCCACTTGATTAGCAGCTAATCCTATTCCACGAAATCTATTCATAGTTAAAATCATGTTTTCAATCAATTCAAGTAAATCATTATCTATTAATTTTATATCTTCACATGAAGTAAGTAATATTTTGTTTGGTGCAATAACTAAATCTAAAACTTTTGGCATATCTGATATCTATAATACTAATGTTAATTAACTCTAATAAGGATACTACACAAAAATGAACGGTAAGCACATTCTTAATATTTTCTGTTCCATTTGCTAACTAAAATTCAAAATTTATACCTCAAACAAGATTGTGTTATAACATAAGTATTACTTCGTTACATGAAACATATTATTTCTTATAAATAACTTTTATAGATCTTTCAACACATCTTTATTTACATTACAATATATCAAATTTCATAGAGGTTTACTAAAAAAGATATTTTTAACACAAAAAAATGTCAGAAAAGATGCTTAGAGTATATGATCAGTGTGAAAGGATGTAAGGAAAATTTTGAGTAAAATCTATACATAAAAATGTGGTTGCACTTATCCTCTTTATAATTGATATATGTAGGGTTGTAAAAATTTTAGCAACATAAAAATTAACTTAGTTAGTATTAAAATCTTCGTTTATCGATTATATAGTGTCGCAGTATGAAGTAAAAATAAAAGTGTCAAAATAATTTATAAAACCAAAATAAGCAATAAACCTATTTATTGTTAATATTTAGTTATTGAATTTCTATTCTTTATTATTGCTAATTCGCTCAGTAATTTAAAGTTATTTTTATTCAAACAATTTCGAACCTTACGTTTCTAGTTAAGAATAATTTAATATCTTTGAAATTTGTTTGATCAAAAATGAGTATATTGCAAAAGCGATTCTGTAAATGTTTATTTACAAATCTTCATGTATTTTGTTTTTAAAGCTACTTAGGAATGCTTAATAGATATAGATTTTTAATTTTGTAAAATTATCTTATAGATAAGAATCTGTTTTTTAAGCATTTAAGGCTTAGCTAATCGTCCTGAGGATGATGGTGATTATATTGATATGAGTCCCTAAAGCTAAAAGGCACCAAATTTGTA
>NZ_JAJBJC010000398.1 GCF_021811825.1 Candidatus Anadelfobacter sociabilis
TCTGATTTATCTCTTCAAAATCTTGAGCACTATTATTGTTTGTTCCGTAAGAAATATTACTAGGTAACTTAATTTCCTCTTCACTAATTGATTCATATCCTTTTTCTATGTTTGCATCGTTTAAATCTTCCATAGATGAGCCATCTGAGTCATTTTGATAGTCATATTCAAACTCTTCAAATTCATCATTTTCAGTGCTTATAGGACTTTCAACTTCAAAGATATAATCCTGCTGTTGGCTACTTTCAAGCTCTTCTAAAGACGATTCCTCCTTTTCTTGTTCATTAATTTTATTAGGAAGCTCAATTTCATTTGACTTTGCTTTCTTGATAAAATCGTTATCATCATCCTTCTTAATTAAATCTCCTACTGAAAGCATAGTCGAGTTTCTAATTTGCCTATTATCAATTGATCTATCTGATTT
>NZ_JAJBJC010000399.1 GCF_021811825.1 Candidatus Anadelfobacter sociabilis
TTTAATACTTATCCTTACACATAATTTTGACTTTCTTCGAACAATAAAGAGTAGAAAGATAGCCAAACACTGTTACATGGCATTTAAAGACCCTAAAGAGAATATAACATTAACTCCTTTTAAGGAAGAGGACATCACCAATCCACTCCTCAAGTGGAAAACAGGGGATGGGTTTAAGCAAGTAGAAATTCAGATTGCCTGCATCGCTTTTTTAAGGAATCTCATTGAATATAAGAAAGATTATAAAAGTGATCCGGATAATGAAGATCATAAAAAGGATAATGAAGATTATAACAATCTTACAAAAATGCTTCATTACAAAGATGATACAGAAAATTTAAAGATCAAGGATTATAAAAATATAATTAAGGGGCGCTTGCCGCATTTAAAAGACAAGTTTCAGCTTTCCTCAAATGATTCAC
>NZ_JAJBJC010000400.1 GCF_021811825.1 Candidatus Anadelfobacter sociabilis
TTGTAAACTTAATTATAACTTAAGCATCCTTTCTAGTGCTTTCTAATACTTTCGCAAATATTAGATTTAATATAGATCAACGGTATCGTCAAGCTAAGTATTGAGAATTAGAGGGATGTTGAGTATAGTGTCTAAAAATAAGAAGATAAAAAGAGCAGATGTACAAAAGACATAAGTGCACTGGTGAGATTATAAAATATGCGATATTATTATATCATCGATATTCGCTAAGTTTACGAGATATTACTGAGATCTTGTTATATCGCGGTATAGAGGTTAGCTATGAGAGTATTAGAGTATGGAATGATAAATTTATTGTATCAAATTTTATGACAGAAAGCATAGAATCTCAAAAAAGTCCCAAAAATTTAAATACTCATAATTATAATTATGAAAGATTTAAGAAAACTTTAAAAAATTT
>NZ_JAJBJC010000401.1 GCF_021811825.1 Candidatus Anadelfobacter sociabilis
GATGAAGTGGTTGTAAAATCAATAATGTATGTGATAAAGGTATAGGCCGCTTGCAGGAGCTGTAATTGAGGCTAATGCTCTATTGCGGGCTTGTAGTATGGTTTTAATGTTAGAGCTGTGGATTATACCAGTGCCAATATCTACCAATTGACCAACGATTATACGTACTTGATTGTGTAAAAAAGAGGGTGCGCGAATATAAATTCTGATTTCTTTCATGCAATTTTGGGAGAAAAATAAGTCATCTTCTATTTGGTATATCTTCATCTCTTGTATTGTCTTTATTGGAGAATTTGCTTGGCATTTTGCGGATCTAAAACTAGTAAAGTCATGTGTACCAATAAAAAATTTTATGGCATCATTCATTGCATCTAAATTCAATACTTTATCAATATACCAAGCTCTATTTTCGTTGAT
>NZ_JAJBJC010000402.1 GCF_021811825.1 Candidatus Anadelfobacter sociabilis
TTGTAGTCTTAATAAAGACGTTCATTGAGTTTCCAATATCATACCAATTGTCTCCTTTATTCGATGTATTCAAGCTGATTCCTGCATCAATGATTGGCATAAATCTGATTGATCTCTTATGTAGCTCGTCTACCCAGTCTCCGAGTCCTTTATAGCTTACATCGTCGATTGTAAAGTCAATGTATCTGTCCATGTAGTGTATGTCTGCCCAAATAACATCAAACATATATCCATTTGCTGTGTAGTTATTAACTACATCTTTTAATGTCTGCAATGAATTGTAAGCCCAGGCACTCTGTTGGAATCCAAGAGCCCAAAAAGGTGGCAATGTTGGAAGTCCCACAAGTCTATTGTATTTTCTAATTATTTCATCAGCAGAATCTGGCATAAAGTAGTAGACATCAAGCACTCCACCAA
>NZ_JAJBJC010000403.1 GCF_021811825.1 Candidatus Anadelfobacter sociabilis
AGCATGTTTATGATAGATACCCAGAAGATAACCCACAAGGATTGAAGAGTCCACAAGATAAAAATATGAATTTTGAAGAAATCACAATTACTACTGAGGATAACGTTAGATTGGCTGGTTGGTTTATTCGTAATGAGACAAATGCTAAACTAAACCCAACCGTGATTTATATGCAAGAGACATGGGGAAATATTGGGTATAGACTTCCTTGGGCAGAAAATATCTATCACAACTTAGGAGCGAACATAGTCATTGTAGGATATAGAGGTTATGGACATTCTGAAGGAAAACCATCAGAAAAAGGACTTGAAAAAGATGCAAAGGCAATTATTGATTGGACAATTAACAATAAAAAGATTAATCCTCTTCAGGTATATCTATACGGACCAGTACTCGGAGGTGCTGTTTCTTTAT
>NZ_JAJBJC010000145.1 GCF_021811825.1 Candidatus Anadelfobacter sociabilis
CGATATAATTAAAAGAAGCAAACAAAATGTTGCGACTACGGTAAATTCGGCAATTGTATTATTATATTGGACAATAGGAAAGAGAATTGAGGATGAGATTTTAAAAGGAGATAGAGGGAATTATGGTGAACATATAATATCTCAGTTAGCAGAGGAATTAACAGTAAAATTCGGGAAAGGGTATACTAAAAGTAGCTTATTTAGGATGGCAAGATTTGCTAAGATATATTCGGATCAAAAAATTGTTGCTACAGTGTCGCAACAATTATCGTAGTCACATATTATAATTATTGGGTATACTCCAACATTAGTGAAAAAAGGGACATGAAGAATCTTTGTATGACCCTGATTTATGGGGTTATAGTGAGATTGCTTTGTCCAATTATAGTGTTTTAAGTACAAAAATCACAATTTTCATTAAAATTTGCTATTTTGTGTAATTCAAAAAATTCATTTGTAATCGCTATGAATGTAGCGCATTATCACTCTAATACCTTTTGTGCTATATAGATTATATAATGATATATGCTACTAATTTTAGGATGGTTTGGTTGTGATTGTGTAGAGTAGTGCAAACGTTCGTTTATACTACATAGAATTATTGGAAAAATATGTTAATAGGATATGCCAGAGTTTCAAAATCTGATGGAAGTCAAAATATTAATCTACAAAAAGATGCTTTAATAAAAGCTGGTGTAAATCCAAAAAATATTTATGAGGAATATGCTAGTGGTAAAAGAGAATCTAGACCAGTATTGTATAGTTGCCTAAAAGCATTGAGAGATAAAGAAGATACATTGGTTGTTTGGAAATTAGATAGATTGGGAAGAAATCTATATCATCTTATAGAGATAGTTCAAAACTTGGAGATGCAAAATATTGGCTTTCAAGTATTGACTGGGAAGGGTTCTTGCATTGATACTTCTACTGTTTCTGGAAAAATGATATTCTCAATATTTGGAGCCTTATCAGAGTATGAAAGAGAATTAATTAGCGAAAGAACTAAAGCAGGATTAGAAGCAGCTAGAGCTAGAGGCAGAAAAGGCGGAAGGAAATTTATTATGACTAAAGTAAAATTAAAAATAGCTTGTTCTGCACTAAAAAATAGAGAAACTAGTATTAATGAATTATGCAAAGAATTGAGTATTACAAGGTACACATTATACCGATATCTCTCGCCTTCAGGAGAATTAAGAGAATATGCTCATAAACTTTTATCCATAGAAAATGTCTAGATTTAACATCCTGTCTTTTTCTGAACAAAAGGAATTCGAAACTCCAAAAGAACTTACTGGAGATGAGCGTAAAGTATATTTTAGAAAAAATAGTGTGATTAATAACCTGCTTATATCCATTAATAGCAGTGTCAATAAGGTAGCATTTTCTTTGATGCTATACCATTTTAAAATCTCAAAGAAATTTTTTCAAATAAACATGTTTAGTAATAAGGATGTAAAATATATATCACATATTTTTGAGTTGAATTACATTGATGATCAATGCTTTTTAGAAAATAAAACTTTTAATAGATATAAGAATCAAATTTTAGAACATACAGGATACAAAGCTTTCAATCAAGAAGCAAAGGAGCTTATAGGCGCTAAAGCCTATAACTTAGCAATGCAATATATTAGACCAAAAGTAATATTTAATGATTGTATTAAATTATTACTGGAGCAAAAGATAGAGATCCCTAAATATCATGCTCTTCTTTTGATAATTTCCAATATATTGCAACAATATAAAAATTCCTTGCTCAAAATATTAAATGAATATTTATCTATAGAAACAAAAGAATGGCTGGATGAATTATTACTATTTGGTGAGGGACAATCCATCTCGAAATTAACGGCATTAAAAGGCTTTTACCAATCAGTTAAGCCAAAAGAAATAAAATTTAATACTCAAGATTTTGAAAAATTACAGAAAATGAATGACAAATTGTACCCAATCATTCAAAGCCTACCGATCAATGCAAGGGGTATTGAATATTTTGCAACAATAGTAATGAAATCTGATATTTTTAGAATTAAAAGAAGAGAAGATAGCGATCGTAATAGCATTTATTATGTATCAGTATGCCACGCTACATGATACTTTAGTGGAGATATTATTGAAATCTGTTAGTAGCTTCAATAGTAGTAGTAAAAGAGAACACAAAGAATTGTGCTATGAATTTTGTTCTCGTCATGAACAGAGCATTAAAGACTATATAGTGAGTATATCTAAACAAAATAGAGGTATTAAGATAATGTACTCAGTACATAAGAAAGAAATAAGTGTCGAGCGTAAATACAGCAAAATGGCTAATGTGTTGGATTATTTATTTGATACAATAAAAAAGATCGATGAGCATTTATAGTAAATTGAGTTGAATTAGCATAATTTAAAGAAGTGGTTTATAGTGTTATATAATTCGGTAAATTCAGATATTTGATCCTTAATCCATCGTTTCATATTGGCCCAAAATTTCTCAATCGGGTTTAGATCTCACTTTTACCCACAAATTTGAGGAGTAAATAAACATAACATTTCGATACTTTCTTTAAGATTTTCATACCCTCTCCATAACGTCATGGTTCCTGGCAGTTTATCACTTTTCCTATTCATAAAACC
>NZ_JAJBJC010000404.1 GCF_021811825.1 Candidatus Anadelfobacter sociabilis
GTTCGTCTTACTAAATCAATAACGTCTAACTATTTACTTGATTATTATAGATAATAATAGTATTCAATAATTGCTTTTATTACTTTTAATAGACAATAAGCAAAAAATGCCCAGAACTATAGCTTATTTAAGGATTTCTACTGAGAAACAAGATTTGGATAATCAAAGATTATCCATAATGGATTACGCTCATGTTAAAAATATAAAAATTGATGAATTTCTAAAGATTCAAGCATCTTCAATCAAAATTGTCAGAATCCAAAAGAATGATCGATACTTTATTTGAAAAATTACAAACCAGAGATATTTTTATAGTAAGTGAATTATCAAGACTTGGTAGAAGTTTAGGACAAATCATCCAGATCATAGATAAATTGCTAAAAAATGAAATAAAATTTCTAGCACT
>NZ_JAJBJC010000146.1 GCF_021811825.1 Candidatus Anadelfobacter sociabilis
TATTCATAATATGAGTCGTATCTTTTATATCTGCTAAAGATATTTTCGAATTCATAAATCATGGTCAAATTACTAAATAGATAGTTAGTAGTAGTCCTGGCAAGTAAAATAGAACAACACACAAGACAAAAATGGTAAATATCACTTAATTTTTCATTATTAAAAATATGTTTCTATGACTTACTTTTTAAAATTGAATTCATAGGTAGAAATAAAACCATTTTCCATATTTAATGGAAAAACCTTAAATTTTGCTTTATATGATTCTGCTTTTGATGGAACTGAAAGGTGTAAATCAAGATGACTTTGTGAACTATCTTTACTGTATCCTCATTCAGAACACTTAATTATTGTTTTCGTTTCTCCAAGGAATGTTCTAGTAATGATTGTATCTTCAATTTTGTAAACATCAGAGCTACTCTTTGCTACTTTATGTTCTTCAGTTTCATCAAAACAAATTTTAGTTTGGCTATAAAGCAAATTATAATTTTTATGATACATACAATTATTTAAAAAGAAAAGGATTAAGTAATAATCTCGCTTACCTTGCTAATTCTTCTCTCATAAGTTCACGAAGACGACTAAAAAGATCGTAGGAATCATGCTGGTTGTATCCAACAAGTAATGGAATATAACATCTTAAATTGTTTTTAAAATCACTTGGACTAAAACTTTTGCTTTGATTTTTCCACATAAGTTGAACTAAATTACAGAATTCGTTAGTAGCTACTCATTTTGAACCAAAGTATCTTTTGGATGGATCATATTTCAAATTCAAAAAGTAGTTAACAATATCAGGAGTATGTCAAAATGACTGAAGTGCAGCATTCATGAATCATGTGTTTCCTAAGTTACTTAATCCACAATAAGCATTTCTCGTCATTTCATTAACTGATGAATGATATGATTTCGAATAACTGTCTTTTGCATAATAATCATAAAATTGCTAAAATAATGGATGTGAGAAAATTAAGTAAAATTATTAAATCAAATGGAAAATATATATAATAACTATTTTGAAGTAGCCTTAATAGTTTTTTAAACTAATATGATCGAATCTCGCTATTCTATTTCTATAATTGAGCTCAAAATTTGGAAATATCAATTTATCTTGGCATATTTCATTTAAGTCACGCCTTTATTAATAAAATATCTTTCTTTATAGAAAGCTTAAATGCAATGAAAATTTACCTTATTTGTTGAACTTCTATTTTCCTTGTCTTGATTTGGGTAATTTTGTTCTGACATTTTGTTTTTGAAAGAGCTCTTTTCTTCTTCTTTTTCAATTATTTCATTAATTTTAGGTTTTACATTAGAATAGCTTGGATCTTTATCAACATCCATTTTGTCTTTGTCTTTAGTAGTATGCATTTCATTAATGTTACTACTTTTAGTATCCTTTTTGTTTAATTGTATCTGTAAATTGTCTTCAACTTCCATCTCAACATCTTTTGAGTCATTCTTGCTCTTACTTTCTTCACTAATAGTCGAGGTTTTAGAGGTTGTACTTTTATCTGTTTGCATTTCATCTCAAGATTTAGTTTCATCCTTTTTTATTGAAGATACTTTAATAAGTAAAGGGTTACTTTTATTTATGTCCGTAGTAAAATCCTTGTTTTTACTGAGCTCAATTTTGTCCAAATGTGAATCAACCTCCTTAGGATGCTTACTTAGATATACTTTATCTTCAATAGCTAAGCCATAATTTTTATCTTTTAATTTTCAAAGAGAAGGCTGACCACATTCAGCTAGAACTTCAACTTGATTAAATTTATCTGCAACAGGTTTGTAGTTAGAGTCTTGCAAAGCTTGATTGTCATCTTTCTTATTTTTCATTGGAAAGGGATTTGCATTCACTTTCTTTGAATAAATCTTAATTATTGGTTTAGAGCTACCACGACCATTTAATCAGTATCTATACAAGTGGATGTTAACAAGATAATCATTTAGTATTGCTCCACAATGAATTAATCAATTTTAGTTACTAAAAAGATGTAAAATTCAAAATGAATTACTTACCTAAAAATTGGATTTGGACACTTATATTCTTTCAATAGGTAATTGAAGAACTCTTCACTGACAACGGTATAATGTTTATTGATTTTCAAGTCTTCCTTCAATATTCTGTTGCTCCTGTGCAGAGATTCATTTGTCGACTTGCAATCCTCTTCAGAGTTTTTATCTTTTGATTTCGATTTTGTTTGAAGGAGATTTGTATTGCCGATTTCTTTAGGTGCTTTGCAAGAATCATATGCTTTGCCTACTTTTTCTTTGCTAGAAGCAATTTTATGCTCCTTCATAAAACTCTCAAACCAATTCATGTCAATGAGATACCTATTGGATTGATTTACAACTTATTAAGCACAATTCAAAATATCGTTTGACAAATAAATGTTGGAAACGTACCATTTTGATTTATCTTTAGGGTTTTGAAGTGCTGTCAGATTTTTATTCCATGCATTTGATAATAGTCTCTTAACACCAGTCTTATCAATTCTTGAGAAATGAGAACTTTCATCTAAATCTGGATTATCTGTTTGATATCCAGCCTCAAATCAAATATCCTTTATTATAACTACATTATCTTCCTTCTTGACTTCTTCATTTTCATCTA
>NZ_JAJBJC010000405.1 GCF_021811825.1 Candidatus Anadelfobacter sociabilis
ATAAGCTATAGTTCTGGGCATTTTTTGCTTATTGTCTATTAAAAGTAATAAAAGCAATTATTGAATACTATTATTATCTATAATAATCAAGTAAATAGTTAGACGTTATTGATTTAGTAAGACGAACGTTTAATGAGACATGATGCCAGTTGATTTTTTAACAGATAAACAGAAAGGACAAGTATTAAGCTATACCATCAATACCTTTTATAAATCTTTCACAAGAAGTACACTTATCTTTCTATTTTTTCTCAGCAGATCTGAGGATCTCTGCTCTATAAACGCGAATCATGTATTAATGAGGTCGGACAAATTGATATGAGGTTTGCTGCCTTTGGGCAATAAGGGGCGAGAGTAGAGAGCAGGTGAACACAAGCATTTATGGTTGATCTATGTCGTGTA
>NZ_JAJBJC010000147.1 GCF_021811825.1 Candidatus Anadelfobacter sociabilis
ATTGTAACTAAAACTCATTAAAGAATATAGATTTTATTTTTAATTTAAAATTTAAAAATGGAAAGATTTCTTAAAACATTATTTGATCCAAAGAAAAATAAGAAAATTAATACATATTCGTTATGAGACTCAATGACAACAAATGAAACGGAATGGTTACTTCATTATCTTTGGCATAAAGAAGCAGGAAAGCCAGAGATAAAATACAATTTTAAAATTCCTGATACTGTTATTTACAAAATTGGAAGGCCATATAACTGGTATTTCACTTCAAAAGATGGATCTATAATGAAATAAAAGTAAGGCAAAACTAACGAATGAATGAGTTTTCGATTCATTTATGAAGAAAAATAGCAGTGATGTTGCTGCAACAGTATATCGAATTGCTAGCAACAAAACGTCATCTAAAATCACAATAGAGTATTTGCATTCAAAAGAATTTAAAGACTTTATATACTTCGACGAAGATAAACTTTATCTTGACATTATTCAAAAGTTTTCTATCTGAAAATCAAAATATAATGAACTTATTCGATGTGAATGGACTCCTACAATTAATATTATTGAAAAGAAAATAAATCCAAATTTGTTCAATAGTTCAGCTTCCACAATATATGAATAAAAGTAGTAACTTATGAAGGTCCATCACATCTTTCAAAATCTGAAAGTGTAGTATCGAGCACAATTCTTACTGATATCAATGTTGCGTGAAAGTTTATAGCTGATCAACTAACATCTCATGATATTTCATTAAAGCATGCTAATTTTTACTTTAAAATAGATAACAATAATGAGCTTGTTCTAATTTTTGCTAACAATTTCAAAATTGATCCACATATTAGAATCTCTTGTTATGAAAAGCAAATAATCATCACAATTCCTGATAAAGAAAAGGAAGCTTTGCTTTCAAGAAAGAGAGATTCCATTGATGAAAGGAGCCAAGATGAGGAAAAACTAAAAGTAAGATATCTCAAAGTTTTTAGATATAGAAGTTAGCATTAAATCTATCATTATTTCATTCAATTGATTTTTGAGTTATTTAAAAAGAAAATGTACATATAATGAAAATCAATATAGTCTGGATTATCAAACTACATAGCATGACCTTTATGTTCAAAATCAATGGAAAAGTATGGTTCATTTGAATTCACAGTCAAATTCTTGATAAATATTTATGAATTTTACAAGACTAATATTACTAAATTTAATAACGATGACCAAAGGCTACAAGAAAATGAAACTAAGATATATCAAATATTTAATTTTACAAACAAGCTGAATAAAGATGTTCATTGTGTAACTCTAAATAATTCAAAAGATCAGGAAGAAAACAAATCTATTAAAGGTACTATATTGATATAACTTAATAGAAATAACTAATAAAGCTCAAGCTCCTGAACAAACTGAAGAAAATGATAATGTTGAAGAACAAGTTCCTTATATCATAAAAACCTTATTTAAATCAATGAACTACGAAACATACATAGAAAAACTAAGAGATCCTATGTGGATATATAAATCAATAAATCTATGTGATGGATGATATTCATTTATAAAAGATATTTCTGAATTCATGATTTTTAATAAGGCATTACATTCTCATAAAAGCAAAGTTCAAATAGGTAAACTCATTTATTTTAGCGAGTTAAAATTTAATATCAATAGATAGTCTAAATGATAAAAATCTTCAAAATCAGCTAAATATGCTTGACAGTGTTATGCAATCACTTGAAAATAGTTCAATAGATAAGGAAGATCAAAATAAATAAAAATATTGTTTCATTAAAAAGAGGTAAAACAGAATGATTAAGGACAATACAAAGCTCTCAATCAGATCGTAATACTATATATAATATTAATATAGGACACGTGAAGCGTCAGTTTTCAGCTTCACAATTTCATGGATCGAGCACATCAAGAGATAAACTTATTCATATTCAAAATGACGATCTTCAAGAAACGAAAAATGAAGATAAATTAACTGTTGATGTATCAAGAAATATAAATAAAGATAATCAAAATAATACAAGCAAAAAGAAATTTAGTTGAATGAATAAAAACTCGACTGCAAGAATCTTGCTAAGTAGAGCAAAGATATCAAAAATGCAGTCAAGATTTCCACATTCTTTGAATCCTGTCGCACCAGATATCCCTGAGACATCTAAATAAACATAAGGAGCAATTTCCTCAGTTACCAAAAATTCCAATAAGATGTCAATCAGGTTTGCTTCCATCATGAAATGAAAGAAAAATGAGTAAAGAAGTTAAGGCTCTCAATCAAATCTTTGCACGAAAACCAAGTGATCTTAATACGTAAATTAATTTTCTTAATTATGTAGAGATTTAATGTTAATAAACAAAGATATTCATACAAAATCTTATAAATCCAACATGAAAACGGCATACTCATCAACAACAAAACTATATGAACCAAGTACTAAATCAGGCACTGTGTTCTCAAGAAGGAAAAGCAAAAATAAAAATAAATCAGAATTATATATCCACAATTCCCTCTTTCTTTAAAAACATATTTTTCTGGCAACTTTATGCTATATATATCAGATGCCTTTAAAATAGATAATATAGATTTTACATTATTTAGTGAAAGTGGA
>NZ_JAJBJC010000406.1 GCF_021811825.1 Candidatus Anadelfobacter sociabilis
ATGCCTCTCGCACTGAACAAGAAATAACTTGAGTACCAAACACGGTAAATTGATCGGACATATGTGTGTATACGCCTAGACTTTTAATTAATGCACCGAAATCTCTCAGATAAAATGAACCCAAAAGGCTTTTTTGATTGACAGCAAATCGTTGTAAATCTGAACCAGATCTTTCACCTTTACCAAATAATTCAGTAAGCCAATATTTTTGTTGAGCCTTGATCAATAATTCGTTAGCTGTCCTTAAATTATCCGTTGTGATATACCAATTTGATGCATGCTTTAGTCTATCTATACTAATTCCATTGGTGCTTTTGCTGATGCCATACAGGCCTAAATTTGTTGCGTGTGCTGTTATTGCTGCATTAAGAATCGGCAATTGTAGAGGTGCTTGAGGCAT
>NZ_JAJBJC010000407.1 GCF_021811825.1 Candidatus Anadelfobacter sociabilis
CTCAAACACATACAACCCTACTATATACCACACCTCATATGCGCTAATGTACTGACCTTCATACATACAATATGCGCTCAAACATACACTATACCTTAATCCTTATCTCATCACCGCACTGTCTATGCATTTGGTATTAGGATGACTTTAAAGAGTATAAATTTTATTTAAGAAGTAGTAAATATCCTATTTTTTTATCAAATATATGATCAAGTAGTTAAATTTGTCTAAAGATACTCTCTTTTAGAAAAAAAGAAATAATGTACGGACCTAGAGTTACAATGGCGGATTCTCTGTAAGATTTTTTATAACCGATCAAAGATCTGCTTATATCAATATCAAAATTTTAGAACTAATATAAAGCGTGAAAACAGAAAGAAATATACACTTTCTGAT
>NZ_JAJBJC010000408.1 GCF_021811825.1 Candidatus Anadelfobacter sociabilis
TGATGTAAACGCAGATATTTGTATTGAAAAATGTGATTATAGCAGTAGAATCTACATTGAAGTCACACGCCTTTCTAGCAAACACTTTACACCAGTATATAATACAGAAGATCTTCAGTACGAAGCTGTAATGAAGCAGATTTTTATATTCACAAAAGTCTATTGCTATTATATATATATCATTATCTCCAATTTTACCGCTGTGCTGTTCATATTTTCTTTTTATAGCACTAGCAATTTGCTCACGTATTCTCACAAATACTTCTTTAGCTTCGTACTGAAGATCTTCTGTATTATATACTGGTGTAAAGTGTTTGCTAGAAAGGCGTGTGACTTCAATGTAGATTCTACTGCTATAATCACATTTTTCAATACAAATATCTGCGTTTACATCA
>NZ_JAJBJC010000409.1 GCF_021811825.1 Candidatus Anadelfobacter sociabilis
ATTATTTAAGAGAGGTGTTTAGGCATATCCGTAAGGAGATGAATATCAAAATAGATTCAGGACGACCACCGCAAAAACTACCTTATGTGCCAACAGAAGAAGAAATAGATAAGTATTATAAAGCTGTGTGGAAATCAAGAAAGATGAACTATGTTGTAATAGTTAAGACATTTCTTTACACAGGAGTGCGGGTGTCAGAGCTTATTAACATCAGATTATTAGATATTGATTTAGATAATTGTCAAATAAGAATCACCAAAGGAAAAGGGGGGAAAGATCGAGTAGTTCCGTTTCCAAAAGTATTTATGGAAGTGTTAGCTGTGCATATGGACGGGGCAAAAAAGAAAAAAGCTACATATTTATTTGAATCTGTTCGAAAAAACCATATTCTGA
>NZ_JAJBJC010000410.1 GCF_021811825.1 Candidatus Anadelfobacter sociabilis
GACAACGGTGCTATGGCACACATGATTGGGGAGCAAAAGGAAGAACCAATGCTATAGGAGCATTGATAGGCAGCACTTTAATTGCCGTTGGTTTAGTTACGGGCTCTGTTAATACGGCTGTTTTTACTTCTTGGGTAGAGCAAATTTTATTGCCCAATTTACCTGCAAAAAGCGTGATTGTTATGGATAATGCTTCCTTTCATAAAGGTAAACACATGCAAAAATTGTTACAAGATTCCGGGCACACGCTACTTTATCTACCACCTTACTCTCCTGATCTCAACCACATTGAGAAAAAATGGGCTCACGCAAAACGCATTCGTCGTACCAAAAATTGTTCTATAGATGAAATATTTAATACTTATTTAATATAACTCTTTTATACTGTTTTAG
>NZ_JAJBJC010000411.1 GCF_021811825.1 Candidatus Anadelfobacter sociabilis
ATTGCCTATCTCTCTACGGATTGCATCTTTCGCTTCTGGCATTAGCATGTAGTATTTGTCCCATAAACTTTTTCTCCATATGTGAGTATCTTCATATCCTATACTATAATTCTCTGGGATTAAACAACTACTACATGAGCATAAACTCTTAAAGAAAGTTACGCTTATAACCCCAGCAAACATTCATCTTAATGCCTTTATGTATGAACCAATTTTAGATATGGGATTTGAGGAATTGAAAGATTTATATAAAAATGTAAAAAAATGTATTAGTCAAGATTGAATCTTACAGACAGTACAACTAAAGAAGAAAAATCTTATCTGAATTTACACTTAATCCTAACCACTTCTTGCCATGACTAAACGCATAAACTCTCCTTTACGATACTATC
>NZ_JAJBJC010000412.1 GCF_021811825.1 Candidatus Anadelfobacter sociabilis
ACAGCTTTATAATACTTATCTATTTCTTCTTCTGTTGGCACATAAGGTAGTTTTTGCGGTGGTCGTCCTGAATCTATTTTGATATTCATCTCCTTACGGATATGCCTAAACACCTCTCTTAAATAATTATAATCTGGTCGTTCTTTTTTGAGTAATTTAGAGAATTGCTTTGCTTTATCTCGTACTGGTGTTCTTATCATAAATTCTCTGCTGCTATGTTGAAATTGATTTGTATGCGCTGATTAAAATCAATAGGAAATAATCCATATGGGTTGATATGCATGGAAAATAGCGGTGTGAGTGCTCTATAATTCGCTGCTGTTAATCTGTCTTTCCAATGATCAGCTGACAAAACTTGTTGAATAATTAATGTATTGATATATACCAT
>NZ_JAJBJC010000413.1 GCF_021811825.1 Candidatus Anadelfobacter sociabilis
TTAAACGATGCAAACATAGAAAAAGGATATGAATCAATTAGTGAAGAGGAAATTAAGTTACCTAGTAATATTTCTTACGGAACAAACAATAATAGTGCTCAAGATTTTGAAGAGATAAATCAGAAAGCTATTGAAGAAATAAAGATCAATACTCCAAAATCAAAAACATTAAGAGGTTCATTTAAATTAAGTAAACATAAAATTCAAAGCATGAAGAAAACAAAGCAACAACATAAAGTAAAGAAAAAGAAGCATAAGCATGAAGAAGTAAAGAAGGGACAGACTTATATGAGAGCAGCAGGAAGACGAAATAGTAAATTTGTAACAAAACAAGAAGCTGAGAGAATTAAAAAGGAGCAGGATAGACTTCTTGGAATAAAGGTTGATG
>NZ_JAJBJC010000414.1 GCF_021811825.1 Candidatus Anadelfobacter sociabilis
GCGTTCATAAAATTCATTTTCAATTTTATTTGTAAAGAGGAGTTGACTGTAAAACTTTTAATATTGCAAACTTGTCTTTCTTTCCTCTTTCTTTGATTTTTTCTTTGCGTTCAACTATATTTTGTTAAGAATAAAAATTACCAATTGTTCTAGCTATATCTAATTTTTGCTGCTTTCTTTGCTCTATTTTATTTAATTTCTGAATTCTCTAATTCAATTCTTTTTCTTTCACTTTCTTCTTGATGTTTCATCTTTAGCATTTGAAGTTGATGTTTTCTTCGTTTACTATTGTTTGGTTAATTTTATTTTTACTTACTGCCTTTCAAGCTTCTCTTTCTTTAATCGAGTAATAAAATTCTCAAATGCAGAATTTGATGCATCTAAATTT
>NZ_JAJBJC010000415.1 GCF_021811825.1 Candidatus Anadelfobacter sociabilis
CCATCAATACCTTTTATAAATCTTTCACAAGAAGTATACTTATCTTTCTATTTTTTCTCAGCAGATCTGAGGATCTCTGCTCTATATAATCTTGTTCATAGTCAATGCTTATTGTGCATACTTATTGCAGAATATATCCACGTGATAATCGCTTTCTGTGAATCCTTACCACTTCTTTCTCAAAGACACTTCTGTCTTTGAGGAGTTTTATCTTAAAGCCTCCAAGTTGATTCTTGAGTCCTCCCCATTGCATAATACAAACCAATTCTCCAAACAAGGATTTCCTTAAGCTTATCCTGTAGTATCGAGTTTTGCTTTTATAGAGGAAGCTGCTTTGCTTTAAGGGAGGTAACATTTGTTTTTAAAGTGATGGTATAGGTGATT
>NZ_JAJBJC010000416.1 GCF_021811825.1 Candidatus Anadelfobacter sociabilis
ATAACACTACTATATTTTTATCAGTAGGCTTGGCATCTTTTGCATTTTTGTAAACTTTATAACCTATGTCCTTAAAGAATCTTTTTTTAATCCGTAACTTTGGTCTATTATCCTTATTGATCCAATCCAATATTTTATACTTGTTTTCAAGTAGAGTCTGTTTTATCGAATCTTTTGCAATATCATAGCTATGATAGCATCCCAATTCTCTCATCATAGGATGATTAATTAAGTAATTGAATAAATCTTCAGACTTCACACCAAAATTTATATGAACTAAATGCTGATCAGTATTCTGTACATCACTATCATCTCTCTTTTCTAGATTCTTCGTCATCTTAGGTATATCAAAATTATCTATAAAAATCTGTAAATCTTCATTT
>NZ_JAJBJC010000417.1 GCF_021811825.1 Candidatus Anadelfobacter sociabilis
TCGTTGCAGATTGTTGATTATTAAGCTTTTGCATAATAACATTAGGTTTAATTAAACGTCGTTTAAGAGAATATACCAGCCTTATCGTATCGTCCCATTGCTCACTTATTAGTGCATCTGAAATTTTTTCTTGGCTAAACATTTTCGCATATTTTTCTGGAACATCTTTTCGATCAAAGCAGTATAATTGTTGATCATTAAGATCTTTAAAATGTGGTTGGAATGAAATACCTAACAAATACATCAGTACAAATAAAATTTCAGATGCACTAATAAGTGAGCAATGGGACGATACGATAAGGCTGGTATATTCTCTTAAACGACGTTTAATTAAACCTAATGTTATTATGCAAAAGCTTAATAATCAACAATCTGCAACGA
>NZ_JAJBJC010000418.1 GCF_021811825.1 Candidatus Anadelfobacter sociabilis
ATTCATCATAAGCATCTTCTTTTTTTATAATAGCGCTATTTACTTGAATACTATCCAGCAACTTCACACAGCTATATATACCATCTCATCTTCGTCAAAACATCTTCACTCTCCATATATAATTATAATCTTCTAATGCATTACTCTTTTTATAATTTTTTGGTACTTGCAAACACTAATTAAGGACTATAAATCTACATCGCAAGTGTAGAAGATTTCCATCTGTCAACGATCAGATTCATACTTTGAGTTGAGAGAATAGATATCGCAATCTAACATCTTATCACAATTAATTACAATAAAACCACATAACCAATAATTTAATACTGGTCTTCTTATTCTCTCAATCACGCTTCATATTATTATAAGTTTTTTGAT
>NZ_JAJBJC010000148.1 GCF_021811825.1 Candidatus Anadelfobacter sociabilis
GTAATACAATTTCTGAATCGTTGTTTTGAACTATATGTTCAAGATGGTTTTTCTTATTCCTCTATCTGTATATTGCTTTTTCCATGATGATTCAAAGAGATATTTTGCCTTTATTTTGCTCATTGCTTGTACATGTACCCCTAATACTTCCTTAAAGTTTTGTGGGAACGGAACTATTCTATCTTTATTTCCCTTTCCGTTACTAATTTTTATTTGACAATTGTTGATATCAACATCTTCTAATTTTATATTAATTCTGTTACTCTAACTCCTGTATATAGCAATGTTTTGATCATGATTATATGAAGTAAATTTTTAGATTTCCATACTACTTCATAATATTTTTTAATCTCTTCTTCAGTAGGAACATAGGGTAACTTTTTTACTTTTTTTGTTACTCTGATATCGAGTATTTCTCTTAATTTTCTAAATACATCTTTTGTATATTCATAATCCGCGCGTTCCTGTCTAAAATATTTTGCTATTTGTTTTGCTTTTTTACTCGCAGACATCCTAAGAGTATGAGAGTCTTCTGCAAAACCTGTGATCATTTCTTCTTTATTCATTATCACTCACCATAAAATTAATTCTTTTCTTCATGTTCAAATCCAATCTCCCATACGGATTAATGTGTTCGTATACTAATGGGCTTAGTGCCTTTTTATCTCTTTCATTTAATACATCTCTCCATCTTTTTAAACTTAAGACCTTTTGGATCATTGATGTGTTGATGTAGACCATGCAAGCTTGTACTAAGTGAAGTGATAATATTGCTAGCTCTTGTTGAACCTAATTGTTAGTTGATATAATTCCCTTTTTGCCATAAAAAATAAACTCATTTACGCCATTCCATCTTTCAATAACATTTAATGTTTCATGAATTTCTCTTCTCAAGGATGTAGAGCTTAAATATTTGCATAAAAAAATTGTTTTTACAGCCCTACCCAATTCTTGTATGGCTTGATATACAGGATGCTTTAAATTATTTGAATTAAATATCTTTAATAGCGCTTCTGGCTCAGCTTTTTTAATTTTAATGCCACAGAATATAATATTGTTTGTTCATAATATTTTTCTATTAATTCCCAATCTATTACTCTAGATATCACGTCTTTTATTTTTTTATATTCTTTACCTTTATCTGGACTGAATAGCTTTTGATTTCTCATTGATTTAAATCGACACAATAAATCAAAATTTAATAAATATATCTAAGATTGGATAAAAATGTGATAGGATTGGATTATGATTTACGATAGGATGTGGTTTTGAAGTGGTGTGGAATAGATGAGATATTCTGTTCAATTTAGAAAAAAAGTTCTTAAGCTCGCATTATCTGGTGAGAATTTTATTAAGTTATCAAAAAGGTTTAAAATCTCGACTACAACAATGAGCAGATGGAAGAAAGAGATAAATTCAAAGCTAAAGAGAAATAAGCAACCAATCAAAATAGATAGGGAAGCTTTAAAAAAAGATATACAAAACCACCCTGATTCTTACGGTTATGAAAGGGCAAGAAGACTTGGAGTAAGTGCATCGGGAATTAGATATGCTAAAAAACGTTTGGGGATTAGCTATAAAAAAACTCTAAATCACCCCAAAGCGGCTCCCGTCAAAAGATCTATGTTTTGCCAAAAAATTGATGAGATAAAAAGTGAAGAAAAGCCGATAGTTTACATTGATGAAAGCGGCTTTGCGCATGACATGCCGAGAATCCATGGATATTCATTACAAGGTCAGAAGATGCTACGGCACACATGATTGGGGCGTAAAAGGAAGAACCAATGCTATAGGAGCATTGATAGGCAGCACTTTAATTGCCGTTGGTTTAGTTACGGGCTCTGTTAATACAGCAGTTTTTACAGCTTGGGTAGAACAGATTTTATTGCCCAATTTATCTGAAAAAAGCGTGATTGTTATGGATAATGCTTCCTTTCATAAAGGCAAAGACATGCAAAAATTATTACAGGATTCCGGGCACACGCTACTTTATCTACCCCCTTACTCTCCTGATCTCAACCCAATGGAGAAAAAATGGGCTCACGCAAAACATATAAGGCGCTCTACTTGGTGTTCTGTTGACCAACTCTTCTCTGCGCCACTTCTATGACGCTTCAGATATATAATCATTCGTGATAATGCTATTGTTATAATGCTTCTTCGTACATATATTTCCTGAGATCTACACGTAACCCATCAAATGCTGAAATAATATTAGTCGGTAATGTTTTGCTTAGATGCTCATAATCCAATTCATGACTTTGATGTGTCAATATAGTTGTTTCTGGCTGTAGAATTTCAATAGCTCTTTTAACTTTATCAAGATTTAAATGAGTTTTATATGTAGCATATCCTAAACATCCTACCACCCATAATTTCACTCCAGATAATAAATTCAATATGCGATTTGTAACATTACTGATGTCTGTTGTATAAGCAAAATTACATATTCTTAATCCTGTAGATCTGACTTTGCCATGTGGTTGAGAAAAGCTACGAATTCTCATTTTATCGATAGTTGTTTGAGGTGTTAATATTTGCGCTATCAACATGGGAGGATAATTCTTTTTACCTAAAAACACCTGT
>NZ_JAJBJC010000419.1 GCF_021811825.1 Candidatus Anadelfobacter sociabilis
GGGGGGAAAGATCGAGTAGTTCCGTTTCCAAAAGTATTTATGGAAGTGTTAGCTGTGCATATGGACGGGGCAAAAAAGAAAAAAGCTACATATTTATTTGAATCTGTTCGAAAAAACCATATTCTGATAGAGGGATACGAAAAATAATGCAAAAATATACAGAAGAAGCTGGTATTGAGCACTCTATATCTCCACATAAATTACGCCATTTTTTATTTACTTGGCTAAAAAGAAAAGGTGTGGATGACGCTCTAATACAACCATATTCCGGTCATCAACAACGTTCTTCTTTAGAAGTATATTCTAAATTATCTTTAAGCGATTGCCAAAAAGAATATGAAAAACAAATCAAAAATTTTCCAATTTAGTAAAAAA
>NZ_JAJBJC010000420.1 GCF_021811825.1 Candidatus Anadelfobacter sociabilis
TTTAATTCAATTATGAGATTCTTAATTATTATCAGCAATACTAATATAAAAAACTTACTTATTAAATTAACTTTTTAGAAAATTTTAATTTTAAATAGCAGAATTTTAGATTTTAAAAGTGTAAGCTCAGTTTTAAATATTTATTATATTTTTAATCTAATATTTTAGTAGATCTTATGGAGATTGATTATACGGAAAGCAACACTTTTGATCAAAAGAGATCATATAGTAAGAGATATTGATATACTAAACAAACCTTACTTTAGTTAAGAACAATACCTCAGAGCTCAATCGAGATGATGAAGACTGATCACTCTTAAATTCAAATTTAATTAATGAAAATAATGACTCTTTTATAACAAATCTTGAGAA
>NZ_JAJBJC010000421.1 GCF_021811825.1 Candidatus Anadelfobacter sociabilis
TTAAAATCAAATTTTTCTTTTGATCGTAACTCTCAGATGTTTGCAGCTTTTGGACAAAATGATTCTGTTGGAAATAAAGTTAGTCATGCTTCTCAATTTACTTTTAATTCAACTGATAAAAATGGCACAAGAGAGCTTGATAGCTGTAAAAATCAACCTTTAAAAATATGCAATTTTGTTAAAGATACTATAAGAAATGAAATAAAGCACGAGAATAAATCAAGAATTAAAATATTTACTGGTCCAAATACTTTTGAAGGTAGCAGAGAAGTAGAACTAGATCAGAAAGAATTCCCTATAATGAATACTGTAAGACAAATTTTACAAAGAGACGAATCAAAAAGTAATCATGATGAAATTTCAAGTAATT
>NZ_JAJBJC010000422.1 GCF_021811825.1 Candidatus Anadelfobacter sociabilis
AATTACTTGAAATTTCATCATGATTACTTTTTGATTCGTCTCTTTGTAAAATTTGTCTTACAGTATTCATTATAGGGAATTCTTTCTGATCTAGTTCTACTTCTCTGCTACCTTCAAAAGTATTTGGGCCAGTAAATATTTTAATTCTTGATTTATTCTCGTGCTTTATTTCATTTCTTATAGTATCTTTAACAAAATTGCATATTTTTAAAGGTTGATTTTTACAGCTATCAAGCTCTCTTATGCCATTTTTATCAGTTGAATTAAAAGTAAATTGAGAAGCATGACTAACTTTATTTCCAACAGAATCATTTTGTCCAAAAGCTGCAAACATCTGAGAGTTACGATCAAAAGAAAAATTTGATTTTAA
>NZ_JAJBJC010000149.1 GCF_021811825.1 Candidatus Anadelfobacter sociabilis
GTCTTGTTCTTCTAAGTATGTACAAAATATTTAATTTTCTAATTTGTCACAATATGAGACTGATATTATAAAATGAATTCTGCTTAATAAAGTATACTAATAATGATTAATATTTTAATAGTAAAATTGATGTATTTATTCTATTTTTAACTCTTTGTTTGAAATACTTTGCTTTTCTGTGTAAGAAAAATGAAAATATCTTATATTAGATTATATATTTCTTGTATTTTTCTCTCTCTCTCATATTTATGAAGGTAGCTTGCTCTCAATATTATTATCAAGATTATTTATTTAGTAACTCTTGAGTCAATAAGACATTAGATTGATAAAACAGTGTTATAAGGAAGGAATTAGAAATGGTTCTTCAAAAACTAAATAGCTTCCAATAAACTATAGTTTAAATAGTTCATTAAAAACGATTAATTGTCCTTTCAAGAAGATCTTTTATTTCTCTTTTTCGTGACCCTATGCCATCAAACAAGGTAACATTTAAGAGCTTCAAACTTTATTGTATGTTAAAAGTTTGAAAAGTAGATTGGAAGTAAAATATTTTTTTTAATATATTATTCTATTGATAATATGGGAGATTAAACTAATAAGTGAATGTAACTTTCATATTTAAGCAAGAGAAATTAAGATAATAGTGTTCATATATGTATAGATATCAGCTCAATTGCAATTATTGTAGCATTGTCTACATATACTGTTTCTTCTACTAGTGCAACTATCAACACATCAACCCAATCTAGTAGTACTTCAAATGCTTCCTATTGGCTCTCAGACATATACGCGTATCATTTGACAAGCAACACGTAAGCTATTAAATCATTTTATGTCCTTTAGAGAAAACAAAGTATCTGCGAATCTAACCTGTCTTTCAAGTGGTTCAACTACTATAACTTACACGTTTTCTTCAATTTATGGAAACACAGTTCCAAGTTGGGGTAGCATCAATTCGACTAGCAACACTCTCGTATTTACTCCGCCAACAGTAACCCAAGACACGACATATAATTTTACAATTGCTACTTATGTTTCTGGAAATATAAACACTTATTATCAAAGCGCGTTTATCCAAGTGGATGCTTGCTTAGTTAGCAACTGATATGTGTGAGTGTCGGGAGATACTTCAAAATGATCGCAATGAAACAGCGGATATCAAGTGTACTCTAAAGATTCTTCATGAGTTGTATCAACAGTTTCAACTGCAGCAGAGGCTTCGTCGATTTCAACTGTAACTTTTACTTCAATTGGAATGGCCTGTGTAATTGCTACTTCTATCATTAGTCTAACTTCACCTCAAGGAATTTGGATTTCAATTAATGAATTTCAACTACTATTGCTGTTGTTATTAACAGGAGCTTATTTTCCATCAAATATTATATATTATCTAACTGGTATAAGCTTCTCATCTTTCTCATTCAACTTTATCCCTGTAATTAAATCTCCTGGCCCTAACTATCTCAAGAGTTGGCTAGATTTTGACTTGAATAATGACTACCTATCTGATATTGGCTTAAACTCAGGAAGTTCTGTTGTAAACAACTTCTCACTTTTTATAACCATCTTGCTACAGATAGGACTTCATCTTATTTTTATCTTCATATTCTTTAGATTATTAAACAAATGATATAAGAAACATCCGAAGCTACTGAATTTGAGAAAATATCTCTACAAAATTTTCACTCTTTCTATCTATATCAGAACCTTACTTGAAGCCAATCAGTTCTTGTTAATTTGATGCATTTATGAAATCAGTCTTACCATCAACAAAAGTGCAAGCAGGATTTGATCATTAGTAGTGGCTTATGCTATTTTCATATTCTGAATAAAGTTAATGATATGGACTGGAGTAATTACCTTCAAAAGCATAAGAAACAATCTTGATTTAAAATTAGCTTCAGTTTTTGGAGAAATCTTTGAAGGAGTAAAGGATACAAAATTAGCCAAATTATACACATTAATTCATATTATTAGAAGAACCTTTCTAGTGTTGCTTTTCATCTTTGGAGATTCAGTAAATCTAACAACAAAACTCATTATCTTGGTAGTATTTCAAGCGTTTTGATGAGTTTATAAAATATCTGTTAGACCTATGAAAGAAACGAAAGACTGATTTATTGAGATTATAAATGAGTTATTATTCTTATCTCTTTCGAGTCTTCTCTTTAGATTTAACTCAGCTTCTAGTTGGATAGATTCAGCTGAGTATGGCTTCATTGGATCAATAACTGCTATTAATTTTTTGACTTCTATTATTTATATAGGTAAGAGATCTCTTATTTATTGTTTAGTTGCCTTTATTAGAACAGCAGCTATTGCTATTAAAAATTGAAAGAAAAGAAAAATTAACAATTACAGAATGACAAAAGTAGGCATAATTAAAAAGCAACTCATAATTATTTTCCTTTAGGATCAAGTATCAAAAGATGTTAAAGAAGGTAGTTTAAACTTTTTCCCTATTTTTGCAAGCTCTTTAGATATTATCTCCTTTCCATTAACTATTTCACAAATTCTAGGTTTTTTTAATTTTGGAACTTCTGGACATGTGCCAGTATCTGTTGTGATAGTGAAAAAC
>NZ_JAJBJC010000423.1 GCF_021811825.1 Candidatus Anadelfobacter sociabilis
AACCATTGGGGGCATATCGTATCTTCCAGTGAAAGAACAATGCTGGCATCTCTTTTCTAATCTTTACTAAGTAACTATATGCATTGACTTTATGCTTCTTATAGGATTTATATTTCCTCATAACCCACCTGCATAGATAATGATTTATATTCCTCCATAGGCATTTTAATGCAGTCTTATAAAACTTGCCGTAATATTGATACCAGCCTTTGATGACTCGATTAATATAGCTAAGATGAGATAAAAGAGTCATATTAAATAAATTTTAAATATTTCATCAATAGAACGATTAGTGGTTCTACGTATATGCTTAGCTTGCGCTCATTTTTTCTCAATGTGGTTGAGATCAGGTGAATAAGGAGGCAAGT
>NZ_JAJBJC010000424.1 GCF_021811825.1 Candidatus Anadelfobacter sociabilis
GGCGAGAAGAATAAAACAATAGAAATAGCACGCTCTATGCTCGCTGCTGGCATGGACACTCACACAATCGCAAAGATCACTAGATTAAGCGTAGAAGATATACAAAAACTACATTAATGTATGGATGCTATAACTAAGATCACATAAAAGAGTCATGTTGTGTATAAACAACAGCATCTATTTTTTCAATTTTATTCTGTAATAGGACAAGTTAAGCTAGCTGTGCTGAGAGACCCCCCCTTTTTTTACTAAATTGGAAAATTTTTGATTTGTTTTTCATATTCTTTTTGGCAATCGCTTAAAGATAATTTAGAATATACTTCTAAAGAAGAACGTTGTTGATGACCGGAATATGGTTGTATTAGAGC
>NZ_JAJBJC010000425.1 GCF_021811825.1 Candidatus Anadelfobacter sociabilis
TCTTCTTTCGACTCACATACTATTTGTATTGTATATTTCTCGTAGTTCATGATGATATTGTTTTTCGTTATTGCTATGTCAGCATAGCACTTTTATTTCATATCGCAACCTCTATATTACAGGTCCGATGGAAGATTTTATCGAAGGTATGGCTTTTGCTTTTGAGAAAGTTGTCGCGCAGATGATGGCAAGTAACCAAAAAGGTGAAAAAGATCATTCGCAAGTTTTACGTACGTTAGATCCAAAGCAACGTAAGGCATTGGAATTATTTAAAAGATATGATGTTGTGACGGCTAAACAAATAGGTGATATATTTGGTTTCCAACCTAGAACGAATGCAGCACTTTGCAAGAAGTGGGTTGAAGGTG
>NZ_JAJBJC010000426.1 GCF_021811825.1 Candidatus Anadelfobacter sociabilis
TTCTCAAGATTTGTTATAAAAGAGTCATTATTTTCATTAATTAAATTTGAATTTAAGAGTGATCAGTCTTCATCATCTCGATTGAGCTCTGAGGTATTGTTCTTAACTAAAGTAAGGTTTGTTTAGTGTATCAATATCTCTTACTATATGATCTCTTTTGATCAAAAGTGTTGCTTTCCGTATAATCAATCTCCATAGGATCTACTTAAATATTAGATTAAAAATATAATAAATATTTAAAACTTAGCTTACACTTTTAAAATCTAAAATTCTGCTATTTAAAATTAAAATTTTCTAAAAAGTTAATTTAATAAGTAAGTTTTTTATATTAGTATTGCTGATAATAATTAAGAATCTCATAATTGAAT
>NZ_JAJBJC010000427.1 GCF_021811825.1 Candidatus Anadelfobacter sociabilis
GGATCTTGGAAATAAACTGTTTTCCAAGTTTCAGTTATTTCTTTGAAAAGGTTTCATACAACCCGGAAACTAAATCTAGAGTAAAGATGAAGGAAATATCTAAACTTGATAAGCATTTAAAATCATTAGACTTTTATTTCCGCTAATTGCAAATTCTTTAAAAATCATTGCATAGTCATTATTTAGTTAACGCCTCATATTTGAGACCTTCACATTCTCAAAGTTTTTGGAATTGAGCCATTCATAGATAGTCTGGCTTGCTTGATGAGGAAAGCTCTTCAAAAATCATTCTAATTTGCTCATAAATTGATAGCTTAAAGTATTCATCAATATCATGTTCAGGTGGAAACACCTTCTCAAATACTCC
>NZ_JAJBJC010000428.1 GCF_021811825.1 Candidatus Anadelfobacter sociabilis
AAAATTCGGGAAAGGGTATACTAAAAGTAGCTTATTTAGGATGGCAAGATTTGCTAAGATATATTCGGATCAAAAAATTGTTACTACAGTGTCGCAACAATTATCGTAGTCACATATTATAATTATTTGCCAAATAGAAGATGAAATTAAAAGGGAGTTTATTAACAACAATTAATGTTTTTGTTCTTATTGTTTTTTATAGAAAATGATAAGTATCATAACTACCGACACTATAAACCTAGTTTGTTTATATTATCAATGCTGAAACCGGTAATTTTCATAATGATGTTTGTTTCTATAGCTAAGTTATTAGGCTCTCTCACATCTGTTAAAAAGTAACAAAACAGAAAAAAGCTTCGTATAAAA
>NZ_JAJBJC010000429.1 GCF_021811825.1 Candidatus Anadelfobacter sociabilis
CATGTTGATTTGTTCGATCTCATTAATCTATCCATGGGGGGTTATTGAATCATTCGGACTGTAAATTTAAAAAATGTTTTACATTTGTATAACACGCTATGTATCAATAAATAAGGAAGAGAGCCACTTGTTTTACATTTGTATAACAATCGTATTTTTTTGTTTTACATTTTGTGGCACACGCAAACTCTCACCAATCCAGCATCACAAACTACACGAAAAACAACGTTAGTTGCTACAGGTGTACGACCTATTCTCCGGCTCAGCCGTAATGTTTATCCTCACATCTCATCATCCCAACATACCGCAACAGGGGCACCCGCTCCCCTGAACCAAAAGCCTTACCGGCGAGTGAGGTTTTGTTGC
>NZ_JAJBJC010000430.1 GCF_021811825.1 Candidatus Anadelfobacter sociabilis
CATTTCCAAATAACACTATATGTGTCATAATATCCCTCTTTTAGTGATTACATATTCTCTTTGTTATCTGTGTGAGATAATCTATAAGAGATATACGAGGTATGATTTCTTCTATTCCTGAAATCATATCTTTTAATTTAATTTGTTTTTTTTCTATTTCTTCCGAACCTATTATTATTACCTTATCCGCATTATAACGTTGAGTTGCCTTTTGGAAAAGTTTCTTTACAGATAAATTTTCTCCGTATTCTATAATAGTTTTAAAATTATTATTGCGTAGCGATGTTGTGACAATAAATGCTTCGTCAATCGCTTCTTTGCCTATAGGAATTACAAAGAATGTAATGGGTTTTTTTATTAATTTT
>NZ_JAJBJC010000431.1 GCF_021811825.1 Candidatus Anadelfobacter sociabilis
ACCATAATTCCCTCTATCTCCTTTTAAAATCTCATCCTCAATTCTCTTTCCTATTGTCCAATATAATAATACAATTGCCGAATTTACCGTAGTCGCAACATTTTGTTTGCTTCTTTTAATTATATCGGCAATATCACTCAATAAAAATATGATACGATTCTTCTACTCTGATTACTTCTTTATTCATAACTAAATAGTTCCTATAATCAGTAGGGTCGGTATATTGTTTATCTTTACCGCAACCTCGATATAGATTATTCGTTGCTTTTTGTCTATAATCTTGTAAAGTTATTATCACTTTATCATTATCGGTAAATTATTTTTGATATACTTATTCATAAAATTTTAGAGGAATTATTTTTAT
>NZ_JAJBJC010000432.1 GCF_021811825.1 Candidatus Anadelfobacter sociabilis
GTATTGCGATTATCTTATAACATCAAGAATGGAAATGGGATTCTGATTTTTGATAATTGTATAGAGGAAAGATCTTATAGTGATGAAATATATGTTGAGGTAAACACTTTATCTATATATCGAGAGGAACGAGCACTTTAAAAATTGATGAAGACATCAAAAAAAGATAATCTGGAATATATAAATCGATTACCTAAATATGATTATCTTAAAAAATGGGATTCTTTCACAAGACCTTAAAATTTTTTTCAAATTTAGAATTAGAGTGAAAAGATGGTCAGTGCATTTTAATATGATTAAAATGCATAGAACTTCATATATGCATTTAACAAAGAAGATTTGTAATAAACAAAAATGGAAGTAA
>NZ_JAJBJC010000433.1 GCF_021811825.1 Candidatus Anadelfobacter sociabilis
ATTATTTAAGAGAGGTGTTTAGGCATATCCGTAAGGAGATGAATATCAAAATAGATTCAGGACGACCACCGCAAAAACTACCTTATGTGCCAACAGAAGAAGAAATAGATAAGTATTATAAAGCTGTATGGAAATCAAGAAAGATGAACTATGTTGTAATAGTGAAGACATTTCTTTACACAGGAGTGCGGGTGTCAGAGCTTATTAACATCAGATTATTAGATATTGATTTAGATAATTGTCAAATAAGAATCACCAAAGGAAAAGGGGGGGAAAGATCGAGTAGTTCCGTTTCCAAAAGTATTTATGGAAGTGTTAGCTGTGCATATGGACGGGGCAAAAAAGAAAAAAGCTACATATTTA